>CAZXIB010000015.1:0-14599 GCA_964639815.1 uncultured Thomasclavelia sp.
CATCAGACTACCTTATCAGCTTAGGTGTGTTACCCACACTTAGTGCAGATGGCTCAATTACAATGCCAACGAGTGATTGAGCACTAAATAAAATAGAAGCGCTGATAATTATGAGTGGTAGAGACTCTAAAGCGGTCGTTATGATGCCATCTGATGTCCATCCCAAAATCAATTGCGAGACAGATAAGGGTTGCATCATCGTTTCATCTAAAATACCCTCACGCATCTGTCCACGCATCTGAAACACGAAACTCCAAATTGTTTCCACCCCACTCCATACACTAGTAGCGACAAAAAGATAAGCGGAGTATTCGGCTGTATTATCAAAGCCAAATATTGCCGTATTTCCATTTAGCAACATCAAAAGCGCCGGTATGACAGGTACTAAAATGCTCAAAGATGAAGCGATAAAATTTATCTTATACCTTATGGAGGTTAAGAGATTTATCATGAATAAGGAGAATATCTTCACCATTGTTCCGCATCCCCTCTTTTACGTAGCAATCTGACCTCTTTGTCGAGAAGTTTATCGCCCAAAAACAGGTATACAATCGTCAACAAAATCAAAACAACAAAGATAAGCTTTGAAGTATACGTCTGATTTACAAAGACGATGGAATAAGTTAAAGGAATTAAAAATGAGAAGAACCGCAATATCAGCGGAAAACGATACACATCACTTGTATAACCAGATAAAAACCCAAAGACTTGTTGTAAGAAGTAATTTAGGTTGCGCACTTTTTTATAACGAATCACCAGTCCAGCAAACAGTAGACTAAAAGCGTAAAGGCCCACACTAAACACAACACACGCGAGAATGAATTCGACAGGATTATCCAAGGATACGCCCAAAAAGACGTAACTCATAAACAGGGTAGTGCTAGTAATTGCTATGCAATCAATAACGCAAAACAGATATTTATAAAAAAGGTATCCTTTTAAACCGCAAGGAGCCATAATGATATTGGAAAAAGTCCCTTCGACTCTCAATTCGCCAAGGCCATCAGAAATACCAAACAAGAGTTGACACAACCATTCCCACATAATCATATTCATGAGTATGTTGCCTTGCATTTGATAATATTCGGACACAAGAATATACGGCGCAATTAAAAAGAAAGGAAACAGATAAAGATTGATTGTCTCCATTTTATAGCGCAAGCGCATCAAGATTTCTTTTTTAACTATCCAATACATTTAGCATTCCGTCCTCTAACTTATAGACAACGCTATTTTGAGGAATCATGTCTTTTTGATGCGTCACTAATAACACTAATTTCCCCATACTGCGAAGATTGTCTATCAAATCCAGTGCCATCTCGCAACCGTCGGCATCTAATCCACTGAATATTTCGTCGTAGTAAAGGATGTCGGGGTCATTAATCAAAGATTTCGCCAGCATTAGCCGTTTTTTCATACCCGTAGAGAAGGTTTCTATATACTTTCCTTCCTCAGTTAAACCAAGCATTTTAAGAAGTTCTGGTATTCTTTCATCTAGAATCTTTTTAGGAACACCGTAAATATTGCCAATGTAACGCAAGTTCTCCGTGGCCGTTAACTTATAGTAAAGACTTCTATCGGAAGCCGTCGCAAAGTTGATTCTAGAGCGAATCTTTTTACTGAAGATTTTGGTATTCTCACCAAGGATAAAGACCTCTCCGTTATCTGGCAGTACTAAGCCCATGAGCATCTTTAAAAGCGTCGTTTTGCCACAACCATTATCACCGGTAAATACGTGCACACCCTTATTTAAACTAAGACTGACATCAGAAATAATATTTTTTTTGGCAAACGATTTACTGATGTCCGAAGAGCGAAGAGCTATTTCTTCCATGTCTCTAATTATCCCCCATTATTCGTTTTTTTCAAGAACAGTAATGAGTTTTCAATGGCTTTTATAAATAGCCAAAGACTCACTGTATAAGTGCGCTACCTCAAAATGACTACCTATTTCCAGATGAAGTTATGTTTAATGGCCTCGCCACCATCGACGATTATTGATTGACCCGTACAAAAACGATTAACGACGGTCAAAAAGTAGGCCCAATCAGCTATCTCTTCTGCAGTAGCCCATCTTTTTAGTGGTGTCTCTTCCATGATGGCTTCCCAAGCTTTTTTATCTTCAATGACGAGTCTATTGAGCTCGGTTAACACTCCGCCGGGATCTAGGCTATTACAGGTGGCGCCATACTTAGCGACGCGCAGGGCGACATTTTTGGTATAAGCGATGACGCCACCCTTACTAGCTGCATACTCTGGAAATTCGCTACCAGTATGCCCACTAGCAGAGCCAATATGCAATATCGACTTTATATCTTCTTTTACGCCGTATTTCTCTGTTATATGGATAAGAGCCTTGAGGTTGATGTCGATGTCTTCTTCGTTTTGCGTTCCGGCAGCGTTTACTAAAATCTCAACTTCTTTTAATTCGGGCAAAGCTTCATATTCGCGAATATCGACAGCGTAATGTGTATAGCTTCTATTGTTTATCGTTGACGCGTTCCTATCAAAACCAATAACCTTATGACCTTCTTTTAAAAAGCGTTCAGCTATTGCTTTGCCTATGCCTCTAGATGTTCCTGTTACTAATACTTTCATATGTCTCTTCCCTTAAAATTTAGGTATTCTTGGCCAACGCCTTCCTTTGCCCAATGGCGTGTTATCTTATAGCCAAATGGCGAAAAGATGACTTCCATGACTAATTCTAAGACAGCGCCACTTAAAGCACAGCCAATACATTGTATCAGCGTCCAACTAAAGCCATCCCAATATAGTGGAGCAAAAACCATAAAAACCAAAGTTGCAAAGACTAGATTATCGACAAATTGACCTATGAAGGTCGATATATAAGTCCTTACCATATAAGCTTTCTTGGTCTTGTTTTCGTTTAGACCTTTGCCTATCATCCAATTTAAGAAGTTATTAATTAAAGCCGAGATGATAAAGGCAACGCTACTACTAAACAAGATAAACCACGTACTGCCAAAGATAGTATCAAAGCTACTGTAATCATTAGCTGATGATGGAATGATAGTAGCAATGCGAAAGATGAGGCATACAAATAGGTTTATTACTAGAGCTACTATAGCTAGCCATGTAGCAGCCTTAGGCCCAAAGTGGATAGTAAGCACATCCATGCACATAAAGGATAGCCATGATATAAGTATGCCGGCATCTAGAGCTAACCACTCCGTCTGAATGATGGTCTTATTGGCTAGTAGATTCATGGCGATGACACTAACCACAAATAAGGTAAATGTCAAAGATGGGACTGAATGCAATAATACTTTGATTTCTTGAAGCTGTTTTCTCATACGGTTTTAAAAAAGATAGTCTACCAGACTACCTAAAGAAAAAGGGCTGACCAGCCACTAGTAGTCCTGGTTTTGTTTTACGACAGGATGGTACAAACGAACTGTCGAAATTCTTCTTAAAATTAAATACAGGCAGATTTTACGTACATTAAGCGAAAGGAGTTCTGCCTGCACATTCATAATAACACAAGAACGGATAAAAGACTACTAGCACCTTTAAACGATTTTGGTGCACTAGATTAGCCGCTTAATCTTTTTGTTCGCTCTTGTGATTTTTATTTTCTTTAGCTCTTTCCTTTGCCTATAACCATCGACATCTATCTCAAAAGGAATAAGCGCTTCTATCTCAATGTGGTCAAACAGCAGAAAAACAAAGCTATAACCCTCACCCTTTAAAGGACAGATAGGTGTAAGGACAATATCATCACTGTATATAGGTAATACTGGCCCATAAGCCGATAAGTTTATACCTGTTGAACCAATACCAGTCGATACGATGAGTCCTAAAGCCGCTGTCTCGTATATTAATTTTCCCCTATGGTAGACCTTAAACTCTGAGAAACTACCTATGCTATTGAGGACAATGTCATTGACGATGAGCTCATCTGTCATAAGTATAGGACACTCATCCCACTTGAGCTCAGTATTTAGTAACTTATTCAGCCATTCTTCCATAGCCTCGACACTAGTGTTGGTGTGATAGCCATAGTTACCAGTATTAATGCCAGCTAGCGGTATGTCGCTATGATAGGCAATCTTGGCCGACTTTATAAAGGTTCCGTCACCCCCAAGATATAAAAGGATATCCGTATCATGTTCGATTGGGCTATCAAGGTCAGATATACGATAAAGAACCTCTCTTTCATCTAAAAAAGTACAGAGCTTATATAATGTCTCGGCAGTCTTTGCCTTGACGTAATTAGGTACGATAGTGATATGCATATTACTTAAAATCTTCTATGATGGCTTTAGCGGCCTTCATGCCTGCTGCCATTGCCTTAACAACTGTTGCAGCGCCTGTTGTAGCGTCGCCACCGGCATAGATGCCTTTAGCGGAAGTGCGGCCTTCCTCATCGACAAGAAAGTGTCCCCACTCATCTTTACGTAAATCATCTGTATTTTCACCTATAGTTTTGTCATTAGAGAAGCCTAGTGCTAGTACAACGGTATCTGCTTCTATACGCAATTTCTTATCAGTCTCTATAGGTCTTTTGCGTCCACTACTGTCAGGCTCACCCAATTCCATAACAGCACAAACAACTTCCTTGAGTTTACCATCTTTACCAATAAACTCGACAGGATTTTGTAGTGTTGCAAAGGTAATTCCCTCTTCTTTAGCAGCTTCTAGCTCTTCTTTACAAGCCGGCATCTCATTTTCGGTGCGTCTGTACACTATAGTGACTTCTTCGGTCTGTGGTTGTCTTATTGCGTTTCTTGCAGCATCCATCGCAACATTGCCTCCACCAACAACCACTACCTTCTTACCACAACCATCCCAAACGCGTCTGCCTTCTCCATCTAGTAGTAGCAAGTTTATATTGCTTAAAAAGGTATCGGCAGGATATACGCCTTTTAGGTCTTCTCCTGGTATGTTCATGGTATTAGAGATAGGGGCGCCTATGCCTAGGAAGATGGCATCGTAGTCATCTCTTAATTTGTTTAGGTCATCAACTTTTGTACTAGTCTCAAATTCTACTCCTAAACTCTTGAGTACTTCTATTTTGTGCTTAACTACCTCGCTTTCTAAACGATATGAAGGTATGCCCCAAGTAAGCACGCCGCCGATAAAGTTCTCTTTTTCTATTATCGTTACATTATGGCCACTTATGGCTAGCTCTTCTGCACAGGCAAGGCTTGCTGGGCCACTACCTATGCAGGCAATCTTTTTATTGTTTCCCGAAGCTTTTTTAGGTGTGTCAAGGTTATTTTCTCTAGCCCACTTTGATATATAACGCTCTAAGCTGCCAATAGCGACACTTTCACCCTTTATTCCTCTAACACAAGCGCCTTCACATTGGTCTTCGTGAGGACATATGGTGCCACATATTTCGCTTTGGTTAGACTTTAAACGTATTATCTTGTAGGCTGCTTCTAAATCGTCTTCTATAATCTTTTCTATGAATCTAGGAATATCGTTATTAATAGGACAGGCGGCCTGACATCTTGGCATCCGACAATCAAGACAACGCTTCGCCTCTTTTATGGCCTGCTCTTTTGTATAACCCAGCAAAAAAGGCCTAAAGCTCTTTTTTCGAGCTTCTATCGGCATAGTCTGCATCTTGACCCTTACATCATTCATAGGCTACCTTCCAAAATCGAGGTAGTATCCATAAAGCACGTATATACCTCGCACCTTCTATTAATAAGCGTAAAGCACATAAGCACATTCTAGCGCTCTTCCCTTTTAATCACAAGGCATTAGATTTTTTAGTTTGCTCTTCCAAAGCAAAAGTGATGAAACTCTTTAAGTGTCTATCCCAGAAGTCCCAAGTGTGAGCGCCGTTTTCATATACGAAATGAATATTTGAACCAATTTCGTTTGCTGCCTTTTCAAAAAGCCGACTACAAGCAAGAAGGTCATCTTCTAGACCGCAGGCGACATAGGCTCGCTGATTCTTCTGTCCTTTAGGATTTAGAAGGTTGACGGGATTTAAGGGCGTGATGTCTAGTTTATCAGCATCTTTTATCAGAAACGGGAAATCACGCTCAGTCTCTGCATCAACTCTAGCCAACATTGGCGACATGTCTAATAGACCTGATAAGCTTCCCCAAACACTATACTGTTCGGGATAAGTAAGGCCAGCTCTTGCCGCTCCATAGCCGCCCATCGAAGCACCAACTATAAAGTTGTCCTCTCTATCTTTTGATAAGCCAAAGACCTTATGTAGATAACTGGGTAGCTCTTTTGTTATGAAGGTGAAGTAATTTTGTCCATGCACATCATCACAATACATGCTTCTGCCGACTGAGGGCATGACAAATGTTGCCCCGAAGTCTAAGGCATACTTTTCGACATTGGTATTGCGTATCCAAGCGCTGCCATCTTCCGATAGTCCATGTAAGAGATATATCGTCTTTCTCTTCGATAGCGGTATATCACCAATTTCCTTTGTATCAGCAAGTGCCATGTATAAGATGGTGGATTGTTTTAGGGACGACGAATGAAAGTTAAAAGAAATTATTGCCATTGCTATTGCTCCTTTTTGGGCTTATTAGAAAACTTTAAAAAGTGCGATACGAAGATACATATCATAAACAAGATAATCGGAAATAGTATGGTCAAGAATAAAGATGACTGACCTGGTAAAAGACCGGGATTGTCGCCACTTTCAAAGCCGTATATCTGAAAGACTAGTACATAGGCCAAGGAGACGAATAGATTACTGGTCTTATTGAGCACTCCCAACAAACTGGAATACATGCCTTCGCGTTGTATCTCGTGCTTTTCTATGTCTTCATCTAGAATACGTGCCGAGACAATATCCATAGTCACGGTTACACCGCCCATTCCTATACCAAATAAAGCCGCTACACAGGCTGATGGTATCAGTGTAGTTGTAAAATATAGCGGAATTAAACTCAAGCAAGCGACAATAAGTGACAAACGCCACGTCGTAAGTAATGAGAGTCTTTTCATCACTTGAGCCCATACAGGGATGAATATAATAGCTGTTAAGATAACGACTCCTAAAAGAATAGTCGAACCCACACTTCCTTCACCTAGATGATATTTGACGTAATAGGGAACACCAGCTTGAACTAGCGCAAGCCCTCCATAATAAGAAGCATTAGTAATGCCATAAATCCAAAACTTAGGGTTCTTAACGATGTCTAAACAACTCTTCAATAGCTTTGGTCTAGGCTGATCCATTACAGCTAAGTCTTCACGACAACCAAAGGCCATGTACCATATAACGATAGCCGCCAATATGCCATAGACAATAGCAGTTGCTGAAAAACCGATAGCCTCAGTAATAACGGGCGTTAAGGCGATACTTATAATCATCGCCAATAACTGGAAAATCTGCCTTAAGGAATTAGCTTTAGCACGATCTTTCTCACTGCGGAATAGTTCAGGGAATAGTGCGCTATAGTTGGCATTTATTAGTGAATCCAAAGTTCCTGTCAGCATGTACATCAGCAAGACATAAGAGAAGGCCGACCCCTTCGCCAACCATCCCAGTGGATTAAAGAACATGATAAAGCACAAGACTAATAGCGGTGTGCCCAAGACTAACCAAGGACGTCTGCGTCCCCATTTACTACGTGTGCGGTCTGATAGATAACCATAAAGCGGGTTATCAATGGCATCGACAAAGGTATAAAAGAAGATGATAGTTGCCCATTGTGGTGTTGTTAGTAGGCCAAGGCTATCTACATAATAAAAGGATGCGTAAGTCTTAAACATGTTGATGGGTATTGACGTACCAAACATGCCAATGGAATAACGCAGCGTATTTGTTTGCTTAGTGTTCTTTTCGCTCACCTCATCACCTCCCTCTTTGATAGATATACGCAAAAAGACATTGCCGTATGAATGATAAAGAAAGCGCTCTTACGTCGATTAGTTGCCTCGTCTTTATCTAGTTTCGGCTATTATGGACTAATCCATTTGCTATTCATGATAATCTTGGTGACCACAATGGTTACCAAAAAGAAAAAAATATCTTCTAAATATCCCTTGATATCTGCTTAAATGATACTACGAAACACCCTTTTTCACAAGTTGGCAAAATCGAGATCCATAAGGCATGGGAAACAATGATTACATGTTATACATCTATAAAAGGTGTTCAACTAAGATGTTTAGGCCGATTAAAATTAAGATGACGCCCCCAATTAACTCAGCTTTATTCTTAAACCTCACGCCAAAGAAATGACCGATGTAAACAGCAGGAGCTGTAATTAAAAATGTAGTAGTACCTATTATCCCTACCGCTAAAATAATGTCTGTATTTAAAAGAGCTAGGGTTACACCAATGACTAAGGCATCTATTGAGGTAGCGATGCCTGTAATCACCAATTCCTTAAAGGATAGTGTGCTTGTCTTGCCCTTACAACAATCCCCTTCCTCTTTGGCCTCTTTTATCATGTTGAGACCAATAAAACCTAATAATATAAAAGCTATCCAATGGTCGAAGCTTTCGATGTAGCTTTGAAACTGTAAACCACCGATATAGCCTATAATTGGCATCAAAGTTTGAAAGAAGCCATAGGTACCACCTACCATTACGGCCTCCTTAACAGTAACCTTCTGTAGCTTTAGTCCTTGGCATATACTAACGGAAAAAGCATCCATCGCTAGGCCAATAGCCGTCACAAAAATAATCCATATCGACATATCACTAACCCTTTAAGAACTACCCTTGTCTATTCTTTGACGCTTCTGTGCTGAAGCCTTCAGGATATCGTTTTGTCAATTTGTCAATATTGCCCTTAGCGATATCTTCGAGCTTTAAGCCCAAAACCTCAGCCATATAAGCGACATACCACAAAATGTCACCAAGCTCTTTTTTAAGATATTCAGCATCGAGTTCATGGCCATGGCCATAGTACTTCTTGATGTGGTCGAGTATCTCACCGCTTTCCCCACCAAGACCTAAAGCAGCTATGACCAAGGCTTTATCATTGTCTTGATGCATAGCTGCTGTTCTTTGTGATAACTTTTGATATGTATTTAAATCCATGCGCTTATCTTAGCATGTCTAAAGCCGTTTTACAAAAAGTGCCCGAATGGCATTTAAGACGGCTAAGACCATAACCCCAACATCAGCGAAGACAGCTAACCACATATTGGCTTGACCAATAGCGACCAATAATAAACATAGTAGCTTGATACCAATGGCAAAGACGATGTTTTCATAGACAATACGAAGACACTTGCGCGATATCTTGATAGCCTTAGCAATCTTACTAGGATCATCATCCATTAATACGACATCGGCTGCTTCTATGGCGGCATCTGAGCCCATAGCACCCATGGCAATACCGATATCAGCGCGACTTAGTACCGGTGCATCATTGATGCCATCACCCACAAAGGCAAGTTTATCTTTAGCGCGTTTAGTGGCAATTAGCTCTTCGACCTTGTCGACCTTATCAGAGGGAAGCAGTTCACTATAATAGGCGTCTATGCCTAGTTCATTCGCAACAGCCTCAGCCACTTTTTCAGCATCTCCGGTAAGCATAACGGTCTTTGCGATACCGATGTTTTTAAGGCCTTTTATAGCCGTTTGTGACTTGTCTTTGATGGCATCTGCGATGACGATATAGCCAGCATAATTACCATCAATAGCGATATAAATGATAGTACCGATGGCATCAGTTGGTGTGTATGTAATATTTTGATTATCCATGAGCTTGTCGTTACCAACAGCTACATTAAGCCCATCGACCTTAGCGATTATGCCACTACCGCTAATTTCCTTTATATCCGACACTTTATCTCTGTTTACATCTTCGCCATAGGCTTCTATTAAGGCCTTGGCAATTGGATGCGATGAGGCACACTCAGCATGGGCGGCATAATAGAGGACTTCTTCCTTTTTTATGCCGTTATGTTTTACTTCTTGGACAGCAAAATTACCTTTCGTAAGAGTACCGGTCTTATCAAAGACGACGATTGAAGTCATGGATAAGGCTTCTAGATAGTTAGAACCTTTAACTAATATGCCCTCATTGCTTGCGCCACCGATACCAGCAAAGAAGCTAAGCGGTATCGATATGACCAAAGCACAGGGACAGCTTGCAACTAAGAAGGTCAGTGCTCTATATACCCAGGTCTCCCAGATGAGAGTGCCACTAGTTATATATATGTATATAGGTGGTAGTATCGCTAAAGCTAGAGCAGCTATACAAACAGCTGGTGTATAGACCTTGGCAAAACGTGATATGAAGGCTTCACTGCGCGATTTACGACTTGAAGCATTCTCTACGAGGTCTAAAATCTTCGAAACTGTCGAATCACCAAAGTGTTTAGTCGTCTCTATCTTTAAGACACCGGTCATATTGATACAGCCACTATATATGCCATTTCCCACTGTAACATCTCTAGGCATTGATTCACCAGTCAAAGCAGCGGTATCTAAAGTCGATGTGCCTTCTATTACAACACCATCAATCGGAACCTTTTCCCCTGGCTGAACAACGATAGTAGTACCTATTTCGACTTCATCAGGGTCAACCTTCTCTAAATGACCATTGACTTCAATATTGGCATAGTCAGGTCTTATATCCATCAGCTCAGAAATATTGCGTCTACTCTTACCAACGGCATATGATTGAAACCATTCACCAACCTGATAAAACAACATTACGGCAATAGCTTCTAGATAGTCACCATTTTCATATATAGCGAGAGCTAGAGCTCCGATAGTTGCGATGGCCATCAAGAAGTTCTCGTCAAAGACTTGACCATTCTTAATGCCTCTAAAGGCCTTTATCAGGATGTCATAGCCCACAATCATATAGTCAATGACATAAAAGATAAGGCGAATCCAGCGCTCATATGCTCCAAAGGTGGCAAAGACTTCAGAAGCAACTGTCTCTAGCACCAGCAATAGTCCACTGGCTGCTAATATCCGCCATAACATGATTCGCTGCTTTTTAGTCATTGCCATCTTAGGTGTCTTTCCAAGCCACAATAAAACCATCGCTACTAAGATAATAAAACTCAGTAGCAAGTTAACTATCAACTCTTGCATAGCCTATCCTCTAACTACAGGAATATCTCGCAATCGGGCTCAACTTTCTTACAAGCTTTTAAGACTTCATCCATCACCGTATCATAGTCAGTGTCTTGTTCAAACTCTACGACCATCTTTTGCGTCATGAAGTTAACTGTCGCACCAGCTACACCAGCTGTCTTTTTAGCCGCATCTTCCATCTTATTAGCACAGTTAGCGCAATCCACTTCAATCTTGTATGTCTTTTTCATATTCGTGTCCTCCATTTGTCTTAATTATATGTTTATATGTGCATGTGTCAAGTCATTAATGAATTTTCTGTTCTGTATCTTTTTGATAGAGGGCGTTTGCGGTATAATGTCCTTATGGAATCAAAAGAAAAGAAACCCCTAAATCCCAAGGCTGATGAGGTTAAGGAAAGCTTCTTGCCAATAGAACTTATTAATGATGTCGTGACATTCTACAAGATGATGGGCGATCCAACACGTCTATACATTATGATGGCTCTAAGTAACAATGAGTTCTGTGTCTCCGATTTAGCTTATATTCTGAATTTATCCCAACCCGCTGTTTCACATGCCTTGGGATTATTGCGCAATCAAAAGCTCGTTAAGACCAGAAGAGAAGGCAAAATCATCTTCTATTCTCTTGACGACGAACATGTCGCCACAGTCTTAGACATGGCTATAGCCCACATCAGTGAACGGTACGGATAGTTGTTTATAGACTTCTATGATTGAGGTCGTTTGCTGATACAACGATTATTCCTGATGAACTTAAAAGGGGGGCTCCCTTTTAATCTATGAATACGTATTTCTTCATCCTGCCAAAGGCTTCTTTGACGCGTGTAAGCGGCAAGGCTAGGTTAATACGAATATGACACTTACCAAAGAACATGCGACCATCTTGCCAAGCAACACCGACTTCATGTCCTCTGTTTATTAACGTATCTAATTCGACGTTGTATTTAGCGCAATACTCACCACAATCCACAAACAACATATAAGTTCCCTGAGGCCTAATGCATTTAACACCTGGGAAATTGTCTTTGATAAACTCCAAGGCAAAGTCGATATTACCCGTTATGACTTCCCTTAACTCATCGACCCATTGCCCACCTTCACTCTTATAGGCACCAATCAAGGCATACATAGATAAGAGATTCATGCTGTTGTAGTGTGAAAGCGAAGCTTCTTTGGCGATACGGTCTCTTATCCATTTGTTATAGATGATATGATAACTGCCTGTAAGGCCGGCTAAATTAAAAGTCTTAGATGGGGCGTATAAGGCAACTGTACGCATTTTCGCATCTTCGGATACCGATTGGGTTGGTACGTGCTTATAGCCTGTGGTTAAAATATCAGACCAGATTTCATCAGATATGACGTAGACATCATATTTAGCAAATAACTCCATGGCTTTCTCTAGCTCCCACTTATCCCATACACGTCCTGTTGGATTATGTGGTGAGCACAGTATCGCAGCATGGATATTCCCTTCAGCCAGTTTTTTCTCCATATCTTCAAAGTCCATACGCCAAATACCGTTCTCGTCAATCTTGAGGTCAGTATGAACGGCTTCATAGCCTGCATTATGTAGTGTACCCGTAAAGCCGACATAGGTAGGTCTATGCAACAAGACCTTGTCGCCCTTTGAGCAAAAGACACTTAAAGCTGTTGCAACGCCACCTAAAACACCATTCTCATAACCGATGTGCTCAGGTTTAAGCTCCCTAACACCATTTCTTGTCTCGTGCCACTTAATAATTGACTCATAGTATTCATCTCGTGGCCTAAAATAGCCAAAGTGGTGTTGCTTTAGTCGGTCTTCCATGGCCTCTATTATGGATGGACATGTGGGAAAGTTCATATCCGCTACCCACATGGGGATGGCATCAAAACCGTCTTTTGGAGCTCCGGGAGCTGAACCGTTGCCGAGACCGTCAACAGCCATGGCGTCATGTCCACGTCTATCCATGATGGTTGTGAAATCATACTTCATATCAAAGTTCTCCTATTCTAGCTTTGCGCGTCTGATAAGCCTATTCTAAACTCTTTTCATTTAATGCGACTAGCTAATTTGGCGTTTTTGTGCTAGATAGATTGGGTGTATCGCTGAAGGGACATTTCTTACCTATTATTCAAATTCTATCTTGGCAATTCTGACTATGTAATGACAGCCATAGTAATAGCCAGTAGCTCTATAACTGACTTCATCGCCATCCTGTGAGAAGATTAATTCTTCATTGTTGTCTAGCCAATGCATAGTCTTGACCCTACAAACGACTCCTTTCATTGTGTGACTTTCTTCTGTGTTCTCATAAGCTACGACGACATCCTTAGGGCCTAGTAGTGGTAGGTCATGGACAAAGACATAGGCTACATCACCTTTGGATAAGACAAAATCTTTCTCGTGATTGCAGATGATATCAGTTGGTCGACCATCATAAATGACCTCTTTTGCCATAGTCGTCCACTTGCCAATTGTTTCTAGTAAAGCCTCTGTTATCTTAGTTATGCCACCCTGTCCTGTAAGTCCAATATTAAGAAGATAGTTAGCACCGACTCTACGAGCACGACATAGGCGCTCTATCATCTGACGGGGACTTTTGTAGTCAAGATCATAATCAGCTATGCCCCAGTGTCTATTCATTGTTTGACACATTTCAGCTGTGACATACTTCTCCATGCCTTCTCTATCCATTGGGCTTGCTTGTCCTTGTTCAAAAGTGACACTATCGATTTCAGGATGACCAGTCTTGCCCTGTTCGCTGAGACCAGTATTGTTGATAATCATGGCTTCAGGTTGCAAGTGTCTTATCATGCCATATAACTCATCCAGTTTCCAATCTGCACCTCGCTTTGACCAGTTGCCATCAAACCAAAGACCACCAATCTTGCCATGCTTCGTGCACAGTATCTCGACAGACTTCTTAAGATACTCTAAGTAAGCATCAAAGTTAATGTCAAAATCCGGGTGAACCCAGTCGAGAGTCGTATGATAGAGAATTGGCAATATATCATGACGACGACAGGCATCAACAAACTCTCTTACAAGGTCTCGTCCGCACTTAGGTGCATGAACAGAGTCGTATTCATTGAGGCCACAGGTATCATATAGCGAGAAACCATCATGGTGTCTAGTAGTTAGTGTTATATAGCGCATACCTGCTGTTTTAGCTAAAGATACTAACTTATCCGCATCAAAATCCTCAGCTGTAAACTCATCGAAAAGCTTCTTGTAGTCTTCCTTGCTTAGATGATGTAGTGACATCGTCCATTCACCTTGAGCCAAGCTAGAATACAGGCCCCAGTGCACAAACATGCCAAAACCACGCCGTTCAAATTCGGCGATATATTTTGCAGGTGTCGGTATCGTCATATGATATCCTCTCTTTCTTGAAGCTATTGTACATCTAAACTTTTAATATAGGTTCAATTAGAGGGATTGATTTACTTATTCATGTTACCAGATATAAGAATAGGCTACCGTGAAAGTAGCCTGAAGCATTTATGTTTGGTCTTGTTGCTTAATAAATGGCAATAGGCCCGTATGGTCCTTCAATGACCTCAATCTTTGTCTCAAATATATCTGATAGAA
>CAZXIB010000016.1:0-14417 GCA_964639815.1 uncultured Thomasclavelia sp.
ATGAGCGGTACTTGTTGCCTAAGACGATGGCTATCTCAATCATGACAGCCATACCAACGACGTTATTGACATCATTATAGAGCTTATAGATGAAGTCAATAGCCTCATTGAGCTTCTCATTTAGCTCAGCGATATCAAGGGGCACCTCTTCAAGAAGCTTCTTTAGTTCTCCGATATATTCATGGCCCTTTTTCATATCGCTCTTATAGGCATCCGATATCGTCGGGAGACGATACTGAGCAATCTTGACATCAATCTCATTGAGCACAATCTGTAATTTTACAATCTGCGTATTAGCCCTTGCCTCATCGCTAGAAGTCTTATCGATGTCTTCCTTGTGGGCAGTCAAGTCTTTAAGAGCTTCCTCGACTTTAGTATCGAGTAGCTTAGCTCTTTCTAAGATGGTGGAACTTGGAATCATGCATGCTTTAACAGACTCAGCAATATCATCAAAGTCTTTGCGATAACCATCTAAGATAGCAGGGGTCGTCTCTATCACTTCTGCTAAGCTAGCCAAGTCGTATTTATTGCGGTCATTTTCGTAGACCTCACCGATGTAGTAATAGGTCTTTTCGATGTCTCTTAAATCTTGATCAATCTTGACGGAAATGTGCTTGAGCTCTTCAAAAGCGAGGTCTTCATTGCTTAAGGCCGCTAAGAGGTCTTCTAATTGTTGGCGATAGTCAGCAAGCTTATCAGAAAGGCCTTCAACATCACAATCAACTATGGCTTTAGTGGCCTTATTTAAGTTTTCATTTATCTCTTTGAGCTTAAGCTCAACACTGATATTGTTGGTGCAAACACCTTTGGCACGAGTTTGTAGATAGTAGTTGCTCACTTCTTCAATAAGTGTGGGGATGGTGCCCATGGCCATCTCGACAAGAGATGGTATCTCGGCGATTGCTGATTTTATAGCCTCAATCTTATGTTCGATACTGTCGAGGGCTTGTGAGGCTTGGACGAATTCATTGCCATAAATCTGCTCCTCAAAAGACGAGAAGAGGTCTTCACATTCCTTCATCCTAAGCTCAACACCTTCGTAAGCTATCGTCAGATTCCCAGCATTTTCTTCCACCAGAGTCTTGAGATCGCGATAGTAATCCTTTAGTTTAGTGGCATGCTCGCGCTGTATCTGTTCTTTTTGGGTTATAGAATCTAAGAAGTTCTCAGCTTGAGCAACTTCTTCTTCAATCTCCTCCATGAACACATCGATATCGATTATCGTTTCCTTGCACTTCTTGAATTTCTTACTGGCTAAATCATCCTCCAAGGCATTCATCTGCTCTTGTAGTTTATCAATATCCTTTTGGGCCTTTTCGATCTTGCCGCGGTAAGCTTCAAGCGACTGAGCAAGTTCATCATTGATTTTAGCGATGTAAGTGGCCTTATTCAGTTTGAAGGTCAGCGGAATGGTCTTTAAGGCGTTGAAACGCACTTCTAATTCCTTAATATCCTGTCTTACACTGCCACGGCGATACTTTACAATTATGAGGGTTAAGACGATAAGACTAGACCCGGCTGATATGGCAATAATTGCTTCAAGTGGCATTAATGACCCTCCGTTTCATACCTATTATTCTAGCACAAGACCTAGATATTGGTGTACAAATATCGCCATTACAGACCCTTGTAAAACTAATGGCCTTCTGCTATAGTATTGGAGCGCTTAGTAATGCAGCATGCAGAGCAGTTGAAGAAGCGACGATACCGTATTAGGTGATGAGTAGTCAGCTGCAGCGATGAAAATCTAATATCGTCACCTGCGACTGTGATTTGCACCTTACTTTAGCGATGAGATAAAGGGAGGAACATTAATGTCTAGAAACACTGGACCGGTATGGCGCATATCTAGAAGGTTGAATTTCTCAATCCTAGAGACAGGCGAAGAGTTCGCTAAACGCCGCTATATCCCCGGTCAACATGGCTCACCGACCAAGAAGGTTAAACTATCTAACTATGGTCAACAGAAAGCCGAAAAACAAAAAATCCGTCACATGTACGGTCTCAGCGAGAAGCAGTTCTTCAACACCTTCAACCGTGCTTCACGCATGAAGGGGGTCAAGGGCACAAACTTGCTCATTCTACTTGAGTCAAGACTCGACAACATCGTCTACCGCATGGGCTTTGCCCCAACTAGAAGAGCAGCCAGACAGTTAGTCAACCACGGCCACTTTAGGGTCGATGGACGCAAAGTCGACATCCCATCTTATTCTGTAAAGCCAGGCCAAGTAGTTGAAGTCAGAGAGAAATCAAAGAATTTACAGATTATCAATGCGGCTCTAGAGGCACAGATTGCAACAAAGGACTTCGTCTCCGTTGACAAGGAGGCTAAAAAAGGTACTTATGTACGTTACCCAGAGCGCAAGGAACTCAATCCAGAAGTAAACGAGTTACTAGTCATCGAATACTACAACCGTTAATAAAGAGCGACAATCGTCGCCCTTTTTTGACTTCGACATCATAGTCTTGCAATATTGTCTTCGATAATCGTTCTAATCGTCTTGACCGCCTCATCGACATCTTCGTTACAGACAACGTATTGATAGCGGAAAGTTTCGCGCAACTCCTGCATAGCCTTTGCGATGCGTTTCTTTATTACTTCATCAGTCTCGCTATGACGCTTGCGGATGCGTTTTTCTAGCTCTTTTATGTCCGGTGGCGTCAAGAATATCGATATACAGCCCTTGTCGTATTTATAGGCATTCATTATCTGTTTAGCCCCGACAGTCTCAATCTCTAAGACAACATTGTGACCCTCTTCACGCATCTTTTCAACATATGCCTTAGGCGTTCCATAATAGTGGTCGACAAAGAAAGCGTGTTCTAAGAGCTCGCCGTTATATATCGCCTCTTTAAACTTATCTTCATCGACAAAATAATAATTGACGCCATCCACTTCTCCTTGGCGTGGTTTTCTTGTCGTCATGGAGATGGAATAGACAAGATTGAGGTCTTCTTCCTTCATTAACGCACTTAAAACAGTTCCTTTACCTACGCCACTGGGCCCCGAAAAAACTATTAATAACCCCTTCTTCATATATTCATAATACAATACAACAAGCCTAAATGATATAATTTTCTCATGGCTATCGATGGCATTATCCTTCACAAAGAAGTTGAAGTACTAAAAAGACAATTACCAATAAAGATAGATCGCATTGTGCAGTTATCGAGTGATGATATCTTGTTGAATGTCCATGCAGAGCATAAGCGTAAGAATATCGTAATGTCAACACACAGCTTATATAACCGCATTCACTTCACCAATATGAACTATGATGGCAATGAGCCAGGTCCCTTTGTCATGGGACTGAGAAAGTATATAACAGGCGGTATCATCGAGAAGATTGAACAACCCTATTACGACCGCTATATCGTTATGTATATAAGGGCCTTAAATGACCTGTACGATGTAAAACGCTACCGTCTACACGTTGAACTTATGGGCAAGTATGCCAATGTCATCTTAGTGGATGAAGATGAAAAAATCATCGATGCCCTTAAGCGCATACCACCCTTTCAAAACGACAAGCGCACTATCTGGCCTGGTTCTATCTTTAGATATCCCGACAAACAAGACAAAACAGACCCCTTTAAAGTAACCCAGATAGACATGGATAAGTCGCTAGTTAGTCAACTTTCGGGCTTTTCACCATTACTACAAAAAGAGTTTTATTACCGTATCGAAAATGGCGAAGACTTCAAAGACATCATGGCTGAGATAGAGAAAAGTAATAGTCTATTTGTCGCCTATCTCAATGATGAATCTTTTCAATATCACATCATTCCTCTTTATCACTTAGCGAAATCTTTTAAAGAGATGGAACTAGATGAAGGCTTTGATGCCATCTACTATGAAGTCGAAGAAAAAGCTAGGATAAAGGAATTTACGGGTGACTTAAACCGGATAATCAAGCGACAGATAAAACACCTATCGGGAAAACTAGAGAAACTCGAAGATGCCTTAGAAAGTGCCAAAAATGCCGATGAGCTCAGAGTCTGTGGCGACCTACTATATATGTCTGGCGACCTAGATGCCAAGGGTTTAGACTCTATATTAGTTGAAGATTACGAAGGTAATCCCATCTCTATCAAGCTCGACAGTCGCTACAGCATCAAAGAAAACGCCAATCGCTACTATAATAGCTACCAAAAAAAGAAACGCAGTACTAAGTATCTCGATGAACAGATTGCCATAGCTAAAAATGAGCTCGAGTACTTCCAGAGTGTCAGTGAACAGCTTGAAATAGCCGATTTAGCTGATGCCCAGATGATAAGGGATGAGCTCATCAAATATAAGTATGTAAAACCTTCAAGTAAGAAAACGATAAAAAAGCGCAAGGACAGGTATCACCTCTATCAGATAAAGTATAGAGGCCACCTCATAACCTTCGGCAAAAACAACACCCAAAACGAGGTTCTAACCTTTAAATACGCCAAGAGTAATTACACTTGGTTTCACGCCCAAAAGTTTCATGGCGCCCACCTCTGTGTCGACACATCAGAGCCCGATGAAGACTTACTACGTTTTTGTGCCAATGTGGCCGCCTACTACTCTAAGGGTCGCCAGTCATCTTCGGTGCCAGTTGACTACTGCCTAGTCAAAGATGTCAAGAAAATCAAGGGTTCTAAGGCTGGTCTAGTCGCCATTAATAACTACAAGACCATCTACATCGACCCTGAGCGCCCACTACCACCTATCGAGCTCATCTAGATACTGGCGTAGCATCTTGACCTCGTGTATCTTAAGCCGGCGATAAGCACCGACTTTTAGATTGCCTAGTTCAATATTTGCCTCTTTTATGCGATGAAGACGCATGACACTACAACCAAAGACTTCAAACATTCGTCTTATCTCTCTATTATGACCTTCGTGGATTGTTATTGTGTAGCGATGCAATCCCTTTTCAGCGTTTGAGCCATGATAGAAGATTTCCGCTTTGCCAGTCTTGTAGCCATCGTCTAAGACGACACCCTTTTTAAGCTTGCTTATCTCTTTTATGGAAAGATTACCAAAGACTGTCGCCTCATAAGTCTTTGGTATACGATAGCGCGGATGGATAATCTTATTAGTTAAATCTCCATCATTTGTCATGATGAGTAAGCCACTGCTAGCGAAGTCTAACCTACCAACTGGAAAAAGGCGATATGGTACTTCTTTAAAATAGTCACCAACACAGGGTCTACCAATCTCATCAGCTAAAGAAGTAATGACATTTTTAGGCTTATTGAAGATATAGACAACCTTTTCTTCTTTCTGTATGGGGCATCCGTCTACCTTGATGTCTTCACTACCACTAACTTTATAACCTAAGGAGGTAATGGTAACACCATCAACACTGACGCGACCCTTTTCTATAAGCTCTTCCGCCTTCCTTCTTGAGGCTACACCGGCTGCCGCCAAGACCTTCTGTAGTCGCTCCATAAAACCTCCAGTCTTCTTCTTAAAATTTTCTCTAAGACATAGGCTATGCCGTCAATGATGACTAATGCACCAAGTCCTATATATACAAAGAGATAAGCGTTTAAATCGATGTCGGCATTAGCTGTCGTTATGTTGAAAATCATTGGGTCATCGATAGTATAGTCATTGGAACTATCGAGCGCAAGTATCATAAAGTCGCCATCATTGGTAGTTGTAAATTGGATGGCGTTAGTACTTTGAGATGTACGACACTTAACCACATCACCATTCTCGTCGATACTGTAGACAGTGTAAATCTTGTGCGTATCTAGGCCTTCTAAACTTATCTGAACGATAAAGGGGCCTTCTGAAGAAAGAGTTTGACTGTTCTTGCGGAAAGACAAGCTAAAAGACATGACGGTCTCAAAGCCATAGGCGGCACTTATTTTCTCAAGACGCGACGCCGCCTGTATTGAGCTGATACCAGAGCTCAGATAGTAAGTATCCGCATATAGCTTAAAACCATTGCGATAAGACTCGTCGATATCGATGGCCAAGGCGATGCCCGATATAGCGAGCTCATAAGGGCTATCGATACAGAAGTTTACATATTCGCGATATTCACTTAGTAAAATCTGATCTAAAAGGACTATCTCATCATTATCTAAGACGTAGTCGGTTAAAAAGACGAGTTGCTTGATATATAAGACCTCATCGATACTGACCTCTTCCCCCGCCATTAACCTCTCTATTACATCAGGCAAGGTTTCATCGAGATAAACCTCATACTCATAGAGGTCTGAGCGCACTTCAAGGGGATAAGAAGTAACTAGACCACAATAAGAAACGATGACAGTCTGACTGCCCTCTTTTGATAAGTCATAGTTTGATACCATGTCGCTAGTCACATCGACTAGTTCTGTATAACGCACTTCTTTTTGCGACTCATCGTAATAGGAATAAGTTACCTGTAACTGCATGCCTTCTAATGACAGAACGCCATTTAAGGCTACCTCGCCTACATAAGAATCTAGGACAATACTAACGACATTATGATAGGTAGCTGTATAGGTGGTGTCCTCGTAAGCGGCTTCTAGCTCCCTATCATAACCTACAAAGACTGCTTCATCTAGCTCTGGCTCATCTATCGTTGGTATCTGGCCTTCTTTGACACTTATTGTCAGAGTCTCTTCCTCACTTATAACGAAAGTTATCTCGTAATACGTATCTTCGTGAATAGCCTCTTCAAAGAGGATAAAATCGACAACGTTCTTACTTATATAGGCAACATCAGTGGCATAAGCATAGGTATAGCCATCAACATCACTTGCTCCATCGTATTGAACCTTGTAGTAGTCTTCACCCTCCTCTAAAACGATTAGAGCATAAGGAGAGATATCGCTTATAGTAACCAGCTCTTCGCTTAAGTCACTATCACTATATAGCGTAATTGATGACACATCTTCAATGATAGCGATGGCATTAGACCCATAATCCTTTAATCCGAGAGCCTTATCGATGGCGTAGTAGTTAGCAGCTAATATCTCGCCCCAATAGGGATTAGAAGAATAAGTGGTATTCATGCCACTGGCCTTATTACCAAAGAAGGAGCCAGTATAGCTTGCGCTTGTAGGGTTGCTGTAGCGCGATGAAATATAGTAGCGGGCATGAGCATAGACGCTTTTAGCAACCGAAGAGTAACGGCCCGATGATATCTCCTTAGCCGTATCAAAGGCGACATGACCAAAGAGGTTATTTTCGGTATAGGCACTAAGTGACTTCCCATAAGAGGACTCATGAATGCTCAGTGCCAACATCATCATGGCATTGGCGCCATATATCGCTTCATTTTCAAAAAAGGCATCAATATTGCCAACATATTGGGAGCGATTGACATCATCATTGGCGTTGTCGTAATTAAAATCGCGGTATGTATCTAAAGTCTTATCAAAGACTAGAGTGTCACTAAAATAAGACTCAAGTTCTTGATAAGTGTAGTTGGTAGTACTTCGATGTGGTAGATACATGTAGTAGTTGTAGTAGACATCTTCGCTATTAATGGCACCAGCCCTACTTCCGCTTCGATAGTCATCGCTCATCGTATAGAAAGACTCATAGAAATATTGACCATCATAGCTATAGTAGGTGACATCGCTCGATAGATACGTAGGGGCAGGGCCTAAGACGATACTGCTATAGACGTAGTCTTCCGCTAATTGCGACTTGATGTCATGATATAGTTCATCGTCTAAAACATAGTAATTAGATATCGAAACGCTAAGAGTCTCGTAAGGATGCAAGATGACGTTTTCAAAGTCTATCGTACCGACATCACCGCTAATCGCAAAATTGACTGTCGTTAGGTCACTACTTGAAGAAAGATATAAAGCATCGACGCCATAACAACCATTTATACTTTTAGAAGTGCCACTCTCATCGGTATAAGAGAGCTCTAAAGAACAGGTATCATCGACTACAAATTCAACGACACCGTACTCCATGAGGTAGACAGTATCGTCTCGATACAAGACTAGATTATCGTATTTAGCGACATTAGCGTTATAACTGACTAGCGCTTCTTCAAGAGTGCTAAAGGAAGCTACTTCCGTATAACCACTGCTTGTCGAGTTGGCGACATGGTAGAGATCATCTTCGGCTTTGATGACCGGCCAGTTGAGATACAAGAGCATCCCCACCAACAAGACCAAGAACTTTTTCATGCCGCCATTTTATAACAACTTCCCCTTTTTGTGAAATCATAGAGGTATAAAATCGTCCCATCAACTAAACCAAAGTGGCCAACAGGAAGCTCCGTATCTAAGATGACAGCCGCATCTTTAACGACGACGATATAATCGCTCATGCCCCTTCCGATATCGTCAAAGAGTAACTGAAGATTCTCGGAAAACGACAGCTTAGAACTCATATAGACCTCATAGGACTGCTGATACTGATTTATCTCTATAACTAGACGAACCTTACTCATAGCGGACGACGTGTGCTGTGCCTTCTAAGACACAATAAGCCTCATTGGCGGCTAAATCACCTTTAATCTTAGGCACAAAGAGGTATTGATTGCCAATCCCGGGGCCAACCCAGACGATTAGGTCGTGATAAGTGCTATTATCGATTTCTTTTACTTGCATAATCTCATAGTTTTCGTTATTAACTAAGCGCCGTTTAAAACGCTCACCTATCTCCTCATAGTAGTAGGCAAATAGTATCTTGATGGTTTCGGGCAGATGCACCCTCTTTCGCGTATAGATATCATAGCCTAGTAGATACTCCTCCATCTCAAAGGAAGCGGGAATCTTAGCGATAAGTGGTGTATGAGCTCTTATTGACTTTTCAAGTCTTGGCGGTTGCGCCATCTTAAAGCCGACGAGTTCCTCGCCCTTCATATAGACTGCCTCTTCACTAACCACATCATAAGTCCCGAAGGCATAGATGAGATTTTCTTTATCAGTGCTGCCGAAGACAAGTTTGGTAAAGATGTTGTCTAATTTATGGGAAATACTGAGCTTACCAAAGCTAGCTATGATGAAGGAAACATTTTTGCCATCTAGGCTGAATATTGTTTTTTCAAAGGCCTCCTTATAGCGGTCTTCTTGAATGAAACGCATATAATCTTCAACAAAGACGACGACATGGGCACTACTTACCTCTTTTAGGACATCAAATAAGAATATGACATCATCTTCTTGGCTATAGCTTATCTTCTCTATCCACTCACCAAAGTTATCGTACCTATCTTCGCCAATGATAATGGGATGTATATCTCTGGCATGTAAAGCTAGCGAAGTCAAAGCTAAGTCAAAGACGTCCCTTCTTCGAGCTGGCGTATCATAGCTGAAGATGACATAGGGATTCTTTAAGATATCGAGTTTAACGATATCTTGATTCATCTTCTTAAAGTCATCGTCAATGCCCAAAAGAATCTCACCTTTCTGTATATCCACCTTACCATCGGCTAAGACATCAATGAATCTAAAGTCTGTTAAACGCTTTTTGTAGATATCGTTTGAAACATAACCGATGGTCTTGTGATAAGCGATAATCTCCTTAATGTAATGGGTGAGTTGTCGATCTTGGTTTTCACTTACAAAGGTCATGGTCTTAGTAGCTTTAAGCTCATCATCCAAGAAACTAACCTTCTCGTGATTGCGCTCATCTATAAAAGACCTGGTAAAGATACCTAAACCATGATACATATCCCCGCCACTTGTGAGATAAAACTCACCAGGCCTTCTTATATAGGCGGCATCGGCTGTGCCAATAACCTCCTTGGAGTCTGTCGCATCTTGAACTCTGAGAGCCACTTTAAAGGCTGTGTTAGCCCATATCTCTTGGTCAACGACAGCTGATGGCTTTTGCGTGGCTAGAAGCAATGAAACACCTAGGCTTCTTCCGATTCGGGCCAAAGAAACGATGTCGTGGATGAATTCAGGACGGCCCGTCTTGAGTTCAGCAAACTCATCGATGATGATAAATAGCCTTGGGATATAGGGCATGTCATAATTCTCAGGGTCAAGCCTATTGTAGTCGTCAATATCCATGATACTGCTACGGGATATGGCAGCTAAGCGACTAAAGGCAGCCTCACGCCGTTTACATTCGAGCTTAAAGTAAGCCAGTGACCTATCGAGGTCAATCTCATCTAGGTTTGATAGAGCGATGTTTATATGGGGTAACACCTCATCTTGATAAGACAGGGCCTTGACAAGGCCTGTGCCCTTATAGTCGATGATGGCGATATTGAGCTCTTTAGCCGTATATCCAAGACACAGCGATAGTATCATCGCCAAGATGAATTCCGACTTACCACTGCCAGTACTGCCGCCAATAAGGCCATGGGGGCCTATACCGCGCTCAGTCAGGTCAAAGCGCAACAATCTACCATCCTCGCTAACACCTAAAACGCACTTAAGACCGCCATCGTTTTTACCATAGAGTCTATCTAAAGGCATATCGAGAGGATAGATGTCTTTTAGCAGTACAGCCTCAATTTCTTTTTTAGCTAAGCTGTAGCCCCTTAACTTATAGAAGATATCTGTTTCATAAGAAAAGACAGTGGATTTAATGGTGCTATCAGTCTTTCGCAAATCGATAATACGTTTGGTGGGTTTAGGTATCTCGTCATCCTCACAAAAGTAGATGTAACTCATGCCTTCTGGCAAATCTTCATATTGTGGGTAGTAACTCAACACTACAGTGTCTTTTGTAGCTAAAGAAATCTTCTTACGATAGAGGTGGCGGACATCGCCATCATAGATATGTGGTAGATTCTTGACAGAAGGATAGCGCCTTAAAAAGTTATCGTCGACCATGAGAGCGATATTAAACTCTTCATAGCTAGTCTTTAGAACTAGCGACAAAAGGATATATAGAAGTGTTTCTTCTCTTTTCTCTTTGTTCAATAAGACCGTGACATAGCCATCATTCTTTAAATTGATGGGTACAGGTACATTTTTAATCACGTCATATTGCGCCATTAAATCATCAACGATGGCTCTAGTGCCAGCAGTGTTAGTGCCGGTTTGTTTTATTTCAATGCCAGTCTTTAATGATGATCGCATAACGGCAAAGGCCAAAAAATCTTCGTCTTTTTTGCCTAGACCATAGAGGTCTCCTTCTTTTAAACGATGCCTAAGTTCGCTAGCCGTCAGGGCAAAACCTTCATAATAGGCACGCAAAGCAGCCATATCTTCTTTGATTTTAGCCACTAAAGCTTCAATCTTGTCTCGATTGGCATCGCTTATTGCCGTGATATCCCTTCTTTCCTTGCGCTTACGATAAGCTTTTTGAATAAGGGGAAAGAATAAAGAAGCTACTGCCATCATTAAGGGCATGGCGACAACCAGCGCTGACTCCGTAAAAGAACGCCCATTTTGATAATTGATATAAGCGTTGATAAAAGCTATCGCCACCATGCCGGTGCTTGTAAAGAGGCCTTGGCCAAAGGTCACTAAAAACGGTGCTTCTTCACTTCTTTGTTTGTCGACGAGTTCGATGGTATAGGACATAGTCGGTCGCCTTTTAGGCTCTACATAGCGCTTGGACACTTCCAATACTGCACCTTGATATGCACTGGCCTTTAGCTCATATGGTTCTAAATCAATCTCAGCAAGTGAAGTATCAATAAGAAGAAAATCGTAATGATAATAAAAGCTGAGACCGGGTATATCAATACGGTCGTTGTCTTTTAGGCTCTCTCCTGTGTAGCGTTTACCAGCGACATATACATATGACAAGTCCGTCACAATCTTATCGCCTTTTATAAAAAGGTAAACTTCTTCATCTAGTGGGTCATTTATCCTTATATCTGCGACATTAAGTGTTCCAATGAATAGGTCGCGCTTTTTAAAAGCCGCTAGCTGTATAGGCTTATCGGTCACCCATAGATGTAGGTCGTAGTAAGTATCTGATCGCCTTAAATGATAGTAACCGTTTTTTAGCTCTAGTCTTTCTTCTTTATCGCTAAAGGCGATATAAGGCCCAGCCTCAGCATACCAACTACCGCCTTGATATGTTATCTTTAGGCCGCCTATATCGCCACTGAACTTTTCATCATCTAAGATGAGCGTTTTCAGCTCATAGCCGCCAAAGAGATACAGTCGTATCATCGATACTCACTAGGACACTGAGAGATACTTCGTACTCCTCATCGCTGGTATAGATTCGTATCTCACAAACACCACTGCTCACCGGAATAATGGTGCCATCAGAGTTAACCTTGGCTACAGAAGTATCAGAGCTTGTGTATCGCAAATCTGATGTCGTATAGCCATCAGGTAGACCTGTTATTTCAATAGTTGTTGCCTCTCTTACGACTTTAGAATAATAGGCTAGACTTATCCGGTCACTTACAGGTGTATAGGTTGAAGAGCTAGATGAAGTCGTGCTTGAAGACTTGTGACTACACTCTTCTACAAACATGCCCTTCTCTATGTGACTGAGATTACCAAAAATTTGATCATCTTCATCAAGAATGGTAAGCGTCCTGTGAAAACCTAAGGCATAGGCTAGACTCTTTGTACTGTTGAATTCAACATTTAAGATCCAAGACAGAGATAAGTCGCCACATATATAAACATCATCCCTATCAGAAAGCTCCTGTCCGACATCATAATCGACATCTGCGGCTGTACTTGTTAGATTACCATCAGAATCATATAAGTGCAGGGTTGTGCCGATAATGCCCTTAATACCACCATTGAGTCGAACATCAACTAAGACAGCGAAGAGTTTCAAAGAGAAAACCAGCGACAAGGTAGATGAAGCCGTTGCCTTGATGTTTATGTCGATATCGAGGTCGTGGTCGTTTATAAGCCGCAAACTATTGTTTTTAATCTCCAGGCCTATAGAATGGTCAGTAGCTAAAGCCACTTCAACCTTCCCGCTTATATACAAATTCAGCAAGACATCCACATTGATAGAGACAAAGGGCATACTGGCGATTGGTAGCTTAAGAGTCATGAGGGTAAAGGATGTCTCGACCGTATCATCGCGTGGCTTAATAAAAGTCTTTAAACTATTGAATAAATCATCGCCTGTTAAGCTTGCGATATCGCCATAAAGTCGCTTATAACGACCAACACTCAATCCCACCTCTTCACTGGTTGAAAAGTCAAGCTTGAGATAAGCTTCGTTTATCGTGCCACCGCTATAGTCCCAATTGAAAGATGGGTCGATGCCATAGATATCTCCATCAAAGTAGACGTTAATGCCATTATCGGTCTTCTTAGACACGTGAAGATGTAATTTATTCACCGACAGAGAATAAGATATCCTATAGCCATCCTTATTGAAGACCCCTGAGGGGGAGAAAGAGGCCAAACGGCTTATGTCCTCTTGGTCATAGAGACTTGAAGTCTCCTCTAATTCCCCCTCGATAATGACCTCAGCATTATCAAAGTCGATATCATCAATGCCACCGGATATCTTGATATCCTCTACGACATCAAGAAAGTCCACCTCTTCAATCATGACATAGCCATCTTCCTCTTCCACAACTTCATAAAAAGAAGAAGTACTCTCATCTAATATGATGTCGCCGACCTCAGCCTCTATTGCGTAGCCACTACTTGCCACCTCAGGTAATTCCTCTAAGAATATGGGATCGGTCAAAAAGGTTATCTCATAGCCACTTACAAAGGTCTTATCATTAACAATGGCCATAACGGCATTTAGAGAAGTCAAAGCATCTTCTTCACTAACAGTCATCTTGGGATAGACTTTACCATTAGTTACTACTAAGATACCTTTAGCTACGAGGTCTATAAGACCATCTGGATACTCCGCCTCGGCGATATCATCAATCGTGATATCAGTAGTTTCTATGTCATCGATGATGTTTGATAGAGTGTAGGCCATGAAATCTCTATCGAGGTCTTGATTACTAGCTTCTGTAGTGTCATCTATGATGCCCCAAGTTACTAGGGCATCATAGGTATCTTCATCTGATACAATCTGCATAGCCTCCGCTACGTCATCTAACCACTCCTTTCGCGAATAGCCTTCTATATCCTTGCAAGCTGCGCAAGTAGACAATAATAGTATGACAAAGGATAAGTTTAAGGCCTTAGTTAAAAGTCGATGCATTATCGGTAATCGTCGACTCTAGGGAATCATAAGATTCTGCTGTTAGATCTAAAAAGCGGGCATACTCCTCAATAGTTTCCTTCTCTTCGACAAACTTTTGGCTAAATTGCTCAAAGCGTTGTCTAATCGTCTCGGAACCATCAGATTGCCAGACACCACTGAGGGCGCGCATCTCCGTTTTGGCTCTGGTCAAGACATCATCAAGACTGACGTTTAACCTTCTTAACTGTTGGGCGCAGTTTCGGACTTCTGCTGTTGTTATTTTCAGTTCGTTCATGATACCTCCTTAGGTCCGCAAGCGATTAGCTTGGCTAGACAATTCATCCTGCATACTTTGATATGCTCGGGCGCTGTTGCGTAGGAACTCGCTGTATTGCGTCATAATGACGGCAATCTTGCGAAAGTCCTCTTC
>CAZXIB010000017.1:0-12988 GCA_964639815.1 uncultured Thomasclavelia sp.
TTTTGTTTCAGATTTCGTTTGGTTAATTATCGCCTCTGTGATAGCGAATCTTCATGTGCTCGGAAGCGTTTTTGAGGATATGAGATAAAGCCTTATCCGACTCTTCCTTGACCATTTCGGCAATCTTTTTATTTGCTTCTTCTAGAATCTCGACAGATTCACCATTTTCGATATTCTCATCATACTCATATAAAAACTGCTGTCCTCTATTCATCACCGTATTCACATAACGCTCGTTAAAGATAAGAGCACTTCCAAAATGTGCATCTGTAAGTGAAGCAATGAGACGACTGTGCCAATACATGCTTTCAGTAGAAACGGTATCAGTAGTTCCGCTAAAGTACTTGGGAAAGTCTTTCACATTAGCATAAACGGGAAAGCATGCTGTAAAGCCACTACCACCCATAGACAACCACTGTACAGCCTGAATATCTTTAGGCTTATTGCCTCGTATCTGCATTATCCCACAGACATCACTATTTGGCACACCAATGGTGCGGTATTTACCCTTGAAGGTAGCGTTTTTATCATAAGGATTATAGGGTGTTCCCTGATAATAAGAGCCCAAGAGGTAACGCACATCCTCTACAGTTACCTTGCGTTCTGGCACAAAAGACCATGGAATATCATTGCTTTCAGGAGTGAAATCAGCATCAGTGCCATCCCACTTATAAGTGCGCGGTAAGAAATAGCGAGCCATGAACCAAGCACGTGGCGTATTGTAGATATGGTCGCCATCAGAATGAGAACCAAAGGCCAATCTAGGATTAAAGCCTTCGCCTGTATCTAAGGCAAGATTGTACTTTTTAACAAAGTCCAGCAAATCATCTGAACAAAGAAATTCTTTCTTTTCTCCATACGCATCAGAAAAGTCAAAGTGGTCTAGACCAAACTGGTTTGGCATAATTACTACACGGTCATCAGGCACGCGCCGAGCAATCCAGTGATGACCACCAATAGTTTCTAACCACCAAACCTCTTCGCCGTCCGCAAAAGCCATCCCATTGGCCTCATATGTCCCATATTTCTCTAACAGCTCGCCTGTTCTTAATACACCTTCGCGAGCAGAGTAGATATAGGGAAGAACTAGCGTAACTAAATCCTCTTCACCAATTCCACCAGGAATCTCTTTAGAGTTTCGACCCTTCTTTTTCTGATAGCGGACATAAGGGTCAGCACCTATGACTCTAGGATTACTCGTTATTGTCTCAGTGGCAGTCATGGACACATTGGCCTCATTAATGCCACAAGCAGGCCATACCCCATTTGTCTTAGTAACATTAGGACAGTCTGTATAACGCATGGCATTCCCGGGTAACTCTACAGTTAGATGTGAGATAACAGTCTTATATGTAGTAGTTTTTTCTCTGGCTGGATGAACTAAAAGACGCTTTGCTTCAAAGGCACCATCATCATTACGGGCAATGATGGTTGAGTTATCGTGACTGGCTTTCTTACCAACTAATATCGTTGTACATGGCATATGTAATTCCTTACACTTACTCCTTACCTAGAAGCTTAAACATCTTTTTCTTATAGACTTCAACGCCCGGTTGATTAAAAGGGTTTACATCTAATAGGTAGCAAGTCATGCCGCAGGCCTTAAAGAAGAAATAAATCATATAGCCAAAGCTGTAGGCACTATTATCTTCTAAACTTACGACAATGTTTGGAACCCCACCATCAACGCTATGAGCACTAAGTGTGCCACGCATCGCCATCTCATTGACCCAAGATAGTTTCTTGTCGGCTAAGTAATTCATCTTATCAAAGTCTGAATCTTCACGTGGGAAAGTGATATCCCCATCCATCTTATCAACCCATAAGATAGTCTCGAATAAACACTTTCTACCCTCTTGAATAAATTGGCCAAGTGAATGAAGGTCTGTTGAGAAAGTAGCACTAGTCGGTAAGATACCTAGACCATCTTTGCCTTCTGACTCACCAAAAAGTTGCTTCCACCACTCGCCAATTGAAGTAAGTTGCAACTCATATGTCACAAACATCTCAGCGCTATAACCCTTATCATCTAATATACGGCGCGCTACAGCATAGCGATAAGCGATATTCTGAGATAAGTCTGAATCTAAGAAATCATTATAAGCCGCCAAAGAACCGCGTAATACTTCATCAGGGTCGATACCCGCAAAGGCCATGGGAAGTAGACCTACAGCTGTAAAGACAGAATACCTTCCACCGATATCATCGGGTATGACAAAGGTCTCATAACCCATCGCATCAGCGAGTTCTTTTAGTGTTCCTCGTGCCTTATCAGTCGTTGCGATAATGCGTTCTTTAGCTTCACTTAGACCATACTTTTCTTCGACGAGTTTTTTAAACACTCTAAAAGAAATTGCTGTCTCAGTTGTCGTACCAGACTTAGATATAACATTCAAAACAATGTCCTTATCCTTTACATAGTCGTAAACCTGTTTTAGATAACTGGGGCTAAAGGTATTACCGATGAATATGATTTCAGGTGACTTATTGGGATATAGACCATTTATCATTTCAATAGCGGCTTTAGCACCTAAGTAAGAGCCACCAATACCGCAAACCAATAAGACATCAGTCTTATCCTTTAGCTTACTGGCTACTTCTTTAATTCGATCGACTTCTTCTTTGTCGTAGTTAAGTGGCCACTCTACCCAACCGACATAATCATTGCCTTTGCCTGTTTTTTCGTGTAGCCACTTATGAGCTTTTTGTACTTGCTCGCTATAGGATTCAATCTCCTTATTAAGTTTGGCATCGTTTAAATCTAATCGCATTTATTTTCTCCTCCTTCTTTTATCCATCTTTCTAATTGTTGTTCTACTGAAGTAAAGCCAATATTATCGGGTGGAAGGCCAGTAAACTTAGCCTTACGTCGTGCTTTGCGTGTGCTTTGGTCAACGGCCTTCAATGAGAGTCTGAGTTGCTTATTCGGCACATCGACATCAATAACCTTGACCAATAAGTACTCACCAATACTAACGTAACTTCCGACATTTCGAACAAAGCGTTCAGAAAGTTCCGATATATGGATGAGTCCTTTAATATCGCCATCAAATTCGACGAAGGCTCCATAGGGCCTGATTCCCGTAATCATCCCATATACCGTCATTCCTGGCTTGTAGTCTGTAATCTCTAACATAGACCTTATTATACATCGTGACTTCTCTTTGTGGTATACTCTATTGGCGAGGTAAATTTGAATGTTTCGAGCAATGTACCCATTTTGGTCATTCTTTATATCTGTATGTATAGCCCAGGTTCTCAAACCGGTCATTTCACTTGCGACGGGCAAGGGTTTTAAATTAAGGTTGATGGTGGCATCTGGTGGTATGCCATCTAGCCATACTGCCGGTGTTGCCTCACTATGTCTCAGTGTTGGTTTGACCGATTCGTTTAATTCACCACTGTTTGCCATAACACTGGCATTTGGACTCATCGTCGCATACGATGCTGCCAATGTACGATACTATTCTGGTAAGAATATCCAAATCACCAAGCAGATTATCAGTGACCTAAAACAAGACTCAGAAATCGAACTTACTGACCCCATCTATGAAGAACCTCTCAAAGACGTCTTAGGACATAGGTGGCATGAAGTCATAGTCGGTGGTGCTATTGGGCTACTCTGTGCTCTGGCTCTTAGATACATTTAAAGGAGAATACTTCAATGATAGAAGAAGAAATACGTTATAAAGTAGAGGCAACGATAGAAAAGATTCGCCCCTATATCCAACGCGATGGCGGTGACATCTCTCTTGAAAAGATAGAGGATGGCATTGTCTATGTTAGAGTACATGGTGCCTGTATCGGTTGTTCGGCTATCGACATGACAATAAAAGATGGCGTTGAAGCCATCTTGTTGGATGAAATTCCTGAATTGAAAGAAGTTCGTTTAGCTAACGATATCTACTTATGAGCCAGACTATCTGGCTTTTCTTCTTTTTGAGCGATTCTGAGATTGACATATTCACTTAAAAAGAAGTGAATTAAGGCAAATAACGGCACCCCAAAGAACATACCGACGATGCCAAACATACCGCCACCAACAATTATCGCAAACATGATCCAGAACTTGGATAGACCGATAGAGTCACCAAGGACAGCGGGTCCGATGATATTACCATCGATTTGTTGAATGATGAAGATTAAGATGATGAAGACTAAACACTGCATTGGATCGACGACCAATAATAGGAAAGCCGACGGAATAGCGCCAATAAAGGGCCCAAAGACCGGAATGATGTTAGTGCAGGCAACAATAAAACTAATAAGGATGACATAATCAAGGCCCAATATGCTCATTGTTATGAAGCAGATGACACCAACGATAACACTGTCAATTATTTTGCCTCTGATAAAGCTATTAAACTTAATCACGGCTTGTGACAACAAGCGTGTTACATTACGCATATAGTCATCATTTAAAAAGGCGTTACCAAGTTTAGTAAACTGTCTATGTAAGTCATCACGTTCCAACAAGATATAGATACAAATAATAATACCAATGATAAATGATGCGACATTGCTTATTGTACTGAAAGTAGTATTAATTACTGTCGGTATGCCACTTTCTACGATATCTATCATATTGTCCAGTAAGCCTTCTATATAAGAAGAAGCTTGGGTTATCAAAGATGCATCGATGAACTCTTTGATATCTAAGTTTTGATACCAAGTAACAAATTGATTGAGATAGCGTGACAAGTTAGAACCTAAACGCGTACAACTTTCCAATAATTGCGGTGCTAATATTGCTAGAAAGGCAAAGATTATAAGAAACAGTAATAAAACGCAACTCAATGTGGCAATATTACGTCTTAGTGACTTCTTCCAAGTCTTAGGCAAGTGCTCTTCAATAATGATACATGGCCTTCCTAAAAGTAAGTAAAATAAAACTCCCCAGATAAAGGGCATCATAATGCCCATTATTGAGTCAATAATGCTTTTGACGACTGGGAAGTTATAAATTATTAGAAAAAACGAAACGACGATGATGCCTGACATAGAGTAAGTAAAGATTTCTCGTATGACCCCATGGTCTTTGAAGAGATTTTTCATGTCGTCATTGTATCACGATTGCTTACTACTTTCACATCTACTTCTAGTAAATTTACGCAAGAGTATCCCTATCCTTTAAGACCGCCACGGGCAACGCCGTTAACGATGTATTTGCGGGCAAACAGGAATAAGATAATGACTGGTAAAACGGTGACTGTAGCTGCTGCCATCATTAGCTTAGTATCTGAGCCCCCTTCTGTCATAAAGGTATATAGACCTAGTGGCAAAGTCCTATTACGGTCGCTGTTAATGACAAGTAGTGTCCAGAAAAAGGAGTTCCAACAAGATATAGCATTAAGCAACATTATCGTCACTAGTGATGGCTTGGCTATCGGCACCATGACACGCCACAGATACTTCCAGTTTGATGCCCCGTCAATTCTAGCGCTATAGTATAAACTATCGGGTATTGATAAGAAGAAATTACGCAAGATATAAGTATAAAAAATAGATGAAGTAAAGGGCACAACTAGACACGCTATAGTATCTATCATGCCCAGCTTAGCAACCGTTGTGTAGTTAGTAATAACTAGCATCTCAAAGGGTACCATCATAAGCCCTAATAAAAGCGAGAAAATGAAATCACGACCCTTGAATTTAAGCCTAGAGAAAGCAAAGGCTCCAACAATAGTCGTAAAACCAGTAATAATAACACAACACACCGTTACAACAACCGAGTTGATAAAGTATATACCAAAGGGTGCTTTTTCAAAGGCTGTTATATAGTTTTCAAAGTTAAGCCAATTGCTGGGATACCAAGTAGGTGGATAAGCAGTCAGGTCTTGCGATGTCTTTAAGGAGTTGATAATCATCCAATAAAAAGGAAAGACCATGATTAAAGCACCAATAATCAAAAAGAAATAAACTAAACACTTTCGCCAATTAAAATGTAATTTCATATCCACCTCCTAGTAATACTTCCAACGTCTTTGCACAAATAGTTGTAGCATTGTAAAGGCAAAGACGATTAAGAATAATATCACCGAAGCCGCTGCCGCATAACCGAGATGTCTTGCGACATTGAACTCATAATAAATATAGTAGACGACGGTAAAGAGATTATAGGCCGTTCCTGGCGTACCTGAGAATAGAGGAAATAGCTCAGAGAAAACCTTAGAAGCCGATATTGTGTTTATGATAACAGTTAGGCCAATAGTAGGTGCTAATAAAGGTACTGTTATCCTGAAGAAGGTCTTAAGTGAGCCTGCCCCATCGACTTTAGCCGCCGTGTAATACAAAGGGTCAATATTTTGTAGGCCCGAAAGTAGTAATATGATTGTGAACGGCATCATGTTCCAGATACCATATATGACTAAAGCCCATATATTCATATCAGGGTCTAATAACCAATTAATCTGTTCAATACCAAAGAGTCCAAGAATAGCATTAATAACGCCGAAGCGATGATTAAACATGAGCTTCCAAACCAGTCCAATAGCCGTAACCGAAGTAACCATTGGTAAAAAGAAGGCAGTTTGAAAGATGCCTATTCCCTTTATTTTTTGGTTTAAGAGGTTGGCAAAAAACAATGACAATACCGTGCTTATGGGAACGACACATACGACGTATAATGCTGTATTCTTAAGTGAATTTAGAAAATCGGCATCAGAAAAAATATGAACATAGTTACCCAGTCCTAGCGACGTATAGGCTCCAGTAAGTTGCCGATACCCCTCTTTAAAAGATAAAAGGACGATATTTAAAAACGGATATAGCGTAAATACCAAAACACCGATAAGAAATGGCGCAAGATAGATAAGCGGCTCAAATCGCGTATTAAAGATGCCTGATTCGCTTTTGCCCTTTTTAGCTAGTTTCATATCCGTTTACCACTGACCTTATCAAACACGAAGACACCCTTATCCCTTAAAATAAGGTCAATCTCGTCTCCTTTTTGATAAGCATAGTCACGCGATAGATAAACTCTAATCTCGCTACTTCCAAGCTTTAGTATGGCTAGCTCATCTTTGCCCATGGTAAAGCGTTCAGAAACGATGGCACTGACGGCTGTATCATTTTTACCAAAGGTAACAGCTTCAGGTCTAATGCCCAAAACTACTTCTTGACCCGGCCTACCACTAGACTTCACTTTTATCGTAGCTGAACCATCAGCTAGTCTAAAGTTACCCTCCTCATCGATGACACCCTCTATGTCATTTATCGGTGGATTGCCTAAAAATCCAGCTACGAATATATGCTTAGGATTATCATATAACGCTTGAGGTTCATCCTCTTGCATGAGTACACCTTGACGCATAAGAACAATACTATCAGATATTGACATAGCCTCTTCTTGGTCATGAGTAACAAAGATAGTCGTTACCTTGGTCTCGAGTTGGATACGACGAATCTCTTCGCGCATCTCTAGACGCAAACGGGCATCGAGATTACTCAGTGGTTCATCAAGCAATAGTAAGCGTGGGTTTTTGATAAGAGCTCTAGCTATGGCTACACGTTGTTGTTGTCCGCCAGATAACTCTTTTGGTTTGCGATCTAAGTATTGATCGACATGGACAAGTTTAGCCATTTCTTTAGCCTTGGCCACTCGTTCAGCCTTTGGAACCTTTTGAATTTCTAGGGGGAAGCAGATATTTTCTAAGACACTCATGTGCGGATATAGAGCATAGTTTTGAAAGACTAGGCCTACCCCTCTTTTCTGTGGTGGCATATCAGTGACATTTTCATCATCAAAGAAGATGGAACCATCTGTTGCCGGAAGTATTCCCGCCAACATATTGAGCATCGTTGACTTGCCACAACCCGAAGGTCCTAAAAGAGCTGTGAGCTTGGCTGAGGCAAAACGCATTGAAAAGTCATCAACCGCAACGGTGTCCGTAAACTTTTTAGTTAAGTGTTCTACTCTTATCTCCATATTTACTCCTCCAAAAAGAAAGGCCTAGGCCCAAAATATCCTAAACCTTTCTGAAATACTTTTTCTAAACTCAGCCTTCTTGCAATGCTTCGTTACAAGCTTCTTCTGCCGCATCTAAAGCTTCTTGAACATCAGTACCAGTAGCGACTGATGTGAGTAAGCGTTCAATCTCATCGCGGACAACAGACACTCCAGCAATAGCTGCAAAAGAACCACTAATTTCAGTACGTAAACTTTCAAGAGCAACGTTCTCTGCTACAAATTCTTGGTATGTCTCCGTCTCGCGTGTAGCTGAATAAGGTGAAGCATAATTTGCAACAGCGCAGAATTCAGCATTCACTTCTGGTGAAGCGAGATATAAAGCAAATTCAGCAGCTGCAGCTTCAACTTCCTCATCAGCAGAGAAGACAATAACGCCACGATTCCAAGCTGGTGTCCACTCAACTTCACCACCCTGAGGAATAGGTGCTATAGCATAGGTACTACCCTCTGGCAATGATATGTAAGGTTCTCCAGCAACCGATCCAATGTATGAAACTAAATTTTCTGTGTTGAAATCATTAGAGAAGTATTGGTCGGTTGGTGACAACATGAATAAACCGTCAGCAATCGCATCTGCAAACATCTGAATCTGCTCAGCAACTTCAGTTGTATTGAAGGTAACCGATAGACTATCGACATCGATTAACTCGTTGCCCGTCTGCATGATAAGAGTTTGTCCGCCATCAGTTAGCGAATCAAAGGCGAAACCATATTTATCTGGATAAGCCTCTTTAATCGCTTCGCAATTGGCAATCAACTCTTCCCAAGTCGTAGGAACTTCTAAACCTAACTCTTCATAAATGGTAGCATTATAGAAGAATACCGGACCAGAAGTGAAAAGTGGCAAGATATGTAACTTCCCATCGCTGAAGCTAGTGGCCTCTTCATATGCGCCTGCATCAACTGTACTAGCGAAGTCATCACTTACGTATTGGCTAAGGTCGGCAACAAGGCCATCAGCTACGTAATTAGCTGCTTCGGAAGCATAGTGAATGATGAGATTAGGACCTGTTCCAGTCGCGACAGCCTGCATGACTTTAGATTCAAAGTCTTCTAAGGCCTGCGTCTCGACTACTACCTCAATGTCATCGTGGTTGGCATTGAACTCGGCGACTACCTCATCAATAAAGTCTGCTTGGTCATCAGTATAGGTATGCCATAAGACAACCTGTGTCTTACCGCTATCACTAGATGATGAACAAGCGGTCATCGTAAGCGCCATAGCTAGCACCATAATCAAAGTGACAATCTTTTTCATAAATCTCCCTCTGTCTTTCGACTTCATCATTATATCATCCCCTCTGTCTCATAAATGAAAAAAGAGCCCTTTTCTTACTATTTGGAGCTCCTTTTTACAAGACTTCGACGTGATATCCCTCATAATTGCCATTTAAAACTTTAGCTTGATTGGCGATATCAAAAACGTTTGCTAAAATCTTGCCGTCTTCGTTATTAAACTCTTTCATTACATCGACAATCATCTTATACTCATCGACATTTACCCTATAACCATGATCTAAGACGATTTCGACAAACTGTCTTAACTCATCAAGGACGACAAAACTAATGCGATGCAAGAGTATGACATCGGTAGCCAGTGGATAAGAACTAGCGATATCTTCTTTAAAGTCATAAACTGAACGAATAAAGTTCATACCAAGATAGGGATAGAGTTCATTAATCGAGGTATAGATATCTTCTTGAATTGGAACAGGGTCTTCTTCAAGACTTTCCTTTAACTCGTTAGCTAGAGCCTCTAAATAATCATCTTCAGTAGCCGTCAAATCTACAGGCTCTGAAGAGTAACCTTCTTGAGCTAATATCTCTTTAAAGACCTTATCAATCTCATCGGAGTCAATTTCTTTTTGTGGTGTAGCTAAAACTTCCTTGGTTACAAGCGGTACACCAGACCCATCTATAGCAATGGTACTATCAATCATCTTTTGTATCTGTTCTAAGTATTCATCTTCTTCTTTAGGCATACTCGTCTCTCCTAAATAACCATCAATCTTGTCGACGAGGTCTTGGGTTTGCACCTGAATATCCTCTTCAACTTGTAAAACACGTCCATCAAAGGTGTCACCATCAATATGTCGCAATGAGCCAGAAATACTATCTAAGCCATCAGAAAGGTCTTCTTTATTGCCTAGGTCTTTAATGTCTTTGGTCAAATCTTCTAGGTCACGTAAAGCCTTATCGTCATCATCCTTGAAAACAGAATCAAGATAAGAAAACGCCGAAGTCACTTTGCCAGATAAACCAGCATGACCTTTTTTCACCTTTCCTTCCTCCTCACTAATAGCACACCATCACCGATGTCGTTGTAAAATATTATAGCAAATCGTTCATCACCTTGTACATAGGCAATAAAGTCGGAAATCTTGCGCACTAGTTGCTTGGTATGACGATTATTAGTCTTTGAATTATCAGCCACTAAGCCATGAAAAGCGATGTTGTCAAAGACCATAGTTCCCCAAGGCGCAAGGTAATTAAAGGCCCATTCGAGATATTCTCTATAGTGCGCTTTACCTGCATCGACAAAGATGAGGTCATAGTCATGCCACAAACGAAAGTCAAGAATCTCTTTGTTATAGACGGTTATCTGGTCAGATAAACCAGCTTCTTTGATATTACATATAGCCTGATGATAGCGACCAGTATCTCTTTCAATCGTATCGATATGTATAAGAGGATTGATGCTTGCCATATAGATGGCGCTATAGCCAATAGCTGTTCCAAGTTCTAAGATATCGTGATAACCCTTATCAACTATTAGAGATGCTAGTAACTTAAGTGTGTCATCTTTAGCAATCGGTATACCATCGGCAAGAGCACGACTCTTGAGATTCATTATTTTAATAAGTCGGTGATGTGAGCTTTAAAATTCTCGCATTTAGCCTTGGCATCATCTATAGTATCAGCCTTGATGGAATAATATACCTTACACTTAGGTTCCGTCCCGCTTGGTCTAATAGCTATAAAAGACCCATCTTCAAAGTAGTACTTTAAGACATCAGCGATGTCGTGACCAGTAAGGTCACTGACCTTATCGCCTTCATAAATCTTGCGCTCTTTATAGTCTTCCCACTTGTATACTTTATAGTTGTCTATCATGGTGATTGGCTCTTTGCGTGTGCGTTCCATTATGTCCGCTAGACGTCTAGCCCCGTCGGCACCTGGTAGACTTATTGAAGTCTGCGATTGATAATATGCCCCAAGACGGCTATAGATATCAGCTAATACATCCTTTAGAGTCTTAGCTTGACTTCTATAATATGCACAGGCTTCCGCCAGCATTAAACAGGCCTGTGTAGCATCCTTATCACGCACAAAGGGACTGATGAGTGAACCATAAGACTCTTCATAACCAAAGACATAGCTCTTAGCGTGGTTTACTTCATATTTGGCCACCTTATCCCCAATATATTTAAAGCCCGTAAGTGTCTTTTCACAATCAACACCATAATATTTCGCCACCTCTTCGCCAATATCCGATGTGACGATAGTATTGAATATACATGGATTTTCAGGCAACGTGCCTAAGTCCTTCATAGTGCTAAGTATATACTCTAGTAGTAAAGCACCCGTTTCATCACCATTAAATATGACATAGTCACCACTTCTATCCTTTATACCTACACCCATGCGGTCACCATCAGGATCACAAACTAGTAATAGTTCAGCATCTCTTTGCTTCGCCAGTTCTAACACCTTCTCGTAAGCGGCAGCCTCCTCGGGATTGGGGGTCTTAGTATTAGAAAAGGCTGGGTCTGGCACACACTGCTCTAATACTGGTGCAACTGTATAACCTGCCCTTTTAAGTGTTTCGCGAACTGCCATATTCGAAGCACCGTGCTCTGGCGAGAAGGCAATCACAAAGTCTTTGGCTAATCCTTTGCGAAGTTGTATAGCTAAGACGGCTTCATAGTAGGCCTCATCAACCTCATCATCGACGATATGTATTAGTCCTTCGTTATAACCACCAGGTTTTATAGCTAAGATGTCATCAAGTTCCTCAATCTTGTCGATGACTTTTTGGGCTAGTTCTGGTATGAGTTGGCAACCGTTGGCATCATATAACTTATAACCATTATATTCTTTAGGATTGTGGGAAGCTGTAATCATGATGCCGCCATCACAGTTATAGTACCTAGTCATAAATGATAGTTCAGGAGTTGGTCTTAAATCTGAAGCGATATAAACCTCAATACCATTAGAAGCCAATAAAGCCGCACAATCAAAGGCGAATTCTTTTGAATTATAGCGATTATCATAAGAGATAGCGACTTTAGGCGTTTTATTTAAGTCAAGTAGGTAACCAATAAAACCCATCGTTGCCTTGCGGATAGTATGGATGTTGATGCGGTTGGGGCCAACACCCATAAGACCACGCATTCCAGCTGTTTGAAACCTTACATCCGTATAAAAACAGTCTTCTATGGCCTTATCATCAAGACTTTCTAGTTCCACCTTTAGTTTTGGATCTAAGTCTTTATGATTTTTCCAATACAAATATCTCTCTTTTAAATTCATAACGTCTCCCTATTAAAATAAGGGGATGTAATATCCCCTCGATTGTCTTTTAAGCTATAACTTTCTGTGTCTTCAAGATTTCTTCAATCGTTTGGATTGCTACATCTTCATCTTCACCCTCACATGTGATGGTGACTTCAGACTGTGTAGGAATGCCCAGTGACATAACACCCATAATCGACTTCATATTGACGGCACGATCATTGAAGGCGACCTTGACATCGCATTTGAACTTACTAGCAGCATTTACTGCAACTGTGGCCGGACGAGCATGCAAGCCTACAGGATCGACCACGACAACTTTGATTTCTTTCATCTTTATCCCTCCTGAAATCTTGTTACAAAACGATTTTAAACCAAAGTATTTCATAATTCAATCATTTAAAAAGCGTTTTCACTATTTTTAGCGAAAATCGAAAGACAAAAATTATGAAACGAGAAATCTGATTCTTTATGACAATACGACTTTTTGTTCCAAATGTGTTT
>CAZXIB010000018.1:0-12791 GCA_964639815.1 uncultured Thomasclavelia sp.
GATTTCTTGATAGATTGATAGTTACTTTCTTGCATTTGACATAGATGAAACATATTGCACCAACAATCATGACGAAATAGAAAGTAGCAAATCTCCACAACAACATTCCCGCTCCAACAACCGTACTATCAAAGAGATTGCTAAACATGAGGACAAAAATAGTCTCTGTGCCCCCACTGGCTCCCGGTATTGGTATCATACTGGAAGTAATGGCGACAAAAGAGCCCATAGCGATACAATCTATGAGTAAATCTATATCGATAGGCTGTCTTAAAACGATGAAAACAACACAGGGCACAGCATAATAGACAAGTAATCTAAAGATATTCAAAAAGAATATCGCTACCATTCTAAGTTTATGCTTGCTGAAGGTGGCCGTCTCGCTACGGAAGCGTTCTAATTGCTTTTCGATGTTGGCGATAGTAACTTCAGGTTCTTTAACTAGATGTAACTTAACACCAATATAGACACCCCTCTCCTTTATCCAGTTATGAATACGGCGAAAACGAGCTATAGATACTAAAAGGGCAATTACCGAAGCATTAATGATAAAACCCAATATGACAAAGATAAAGAGATTGGAATACTCGACAAAGGTATTAAAACGGATGACGATAAAAAAGAGACTAAGCAAAGTAAGTGCTACCTGATAGATGATAAACTCAATCCATAAAAATGACCCAGCATCACCTGCATCAACACCCTGTTTCTTGTAAACGTAAAACTGGGCGATCTGTCCACCACTGGCCGAAGGTGTTAGTCCATGAAAGAGCGCTGCAACAAAGACGTTAATAAGACCACTATGAAAGTGATATTTTGGATAAGATATCCGCGTTAAGATTACAAGTATTAGCCCTACGATAGCTTGCCACAACAAAACTGCCGCAACTACTATCAGAAAATCGATTACATCGACATCTGAGAGTACTTCAAAGATACCCTCACCACCAATGGCAAGCGTAATACCGATGATAATGCCACCAATAAGCAAAATGGATAAGATATTGATAAGATATCTAGAGGATGATTTATTCTTCATATCAATCAGTTAAGATGTCTGAATATATCTCGATAATACTATCGTCATCAGAACTACCATTATAACCATAGCTCATAAGACCAATATGCGACTCAGCAACTTCACCATTAACTACCGTGAATAGATGTGGTAAATACACTTCAACAGTTCCATCATCAGCATGTTCAAGAACACTGTCCAAAAAAGCGACAATTTCTTCGCTGAACTCACTAAACGGATAGTACTGGTCATCGACATCAATGTAGTAGACGATAACACCGGTCTCTTCCGCCGCCTGTACTAGCAAATCCATCGCAATAATACAGTATTCACAAGAACTGCTGCTCATAAAAAAGACTCCTGAACCCTCTTCACTTATAAACTCTAAGAAGGCGCGTGGTGTTATCTTTTGGATATATTCACTAGCCTCTAGACCATAATCAGTCAAATCGGCTGTTTCTGAAGCGATAGTAACGTCGTTAGATGTTGAAGTAACTTCTTCACTACTACAACCCGTCAACAGGATGAGCACCACCACAATAGCTCGTAAAGCTTTTCTCTTCATGGGTCGATTATAACACCATCTATCTCATTTACAAAGTTAGAAGAAAGTAACAACGAAACAAAAGAAAAAAAGAGACCATCTGGCCTATGCAAGACAGTCTCTTATCGATTATTAAGCGTCGTATTCTCTTTTAAGAGCGACTAGACGTGCATAACGCTTCTTGGCATCAGCCTGCGTCTTAGCGAACATCTCCTTAGCAACTTCTTCACCCTTGAGCTTAACTAATTGATTATAGCGATTCTCGTTTAGTAAGAATCCTTCAAAGGCATCCCAGTTAGGTTCCTTGGAATCAATGGTCAGTGGGTGTTCCTTGCGTGGATCGAAGCGGTATAGTGTGACATAACCACAGGCAACAGCTTCTTTTTCAACAATCTGATGGTTAGATAGTCCACCTTTAATGCCGTGCTCAGCACATGGAGAGTAGGCAATGATAAGTGATGGGCCTTCATAGCTCTCAGCTTCTTTTAGAGCATTGAGAGTCTGTTGTCTATTAGCGCCCATAGAGACAGATGCGACATAGACATGACCATAGGCCATAGCTATCTGACCTAAATCCTTCTTAGCTGTAGCCTTTCCACCAGCGGCAAACTTAGCAATTGAAGCAGCTTGTGATGACTTAGATGATTGACCACCAGTATTAGAGTAAACCTCGGTATCTAAAACTAAGACATTGACATTCATGTCGTTAGCTAAGACGTGGTCAAGTCCACCATAGCCGATATCATAGGCCCAACCATCGCCACCGACAATCCAGACGGATTTACCAACGAGGTCTCTTTCATACTCTAGTAATTCTTTAACCTTTGGTTCTTTAGAAGCCTTGACAGCGGCAATGACTTTATCCTTGAGAGAACGTTGTTTGTCACGGTCATCACCAGCGGCAATATACTCCTTAAAGACATCGCCACAATCGCTATTGATATTTTCTTCCATAATCTTCAGAATGCGATGCTGTTTGTAGTTTTGAGCGATGGCCATACCAAAGCCATACTCAGCATTATCTTCAAATAAGGAGTTAGCCCAAGCGACACCCTCACCATTCTTATCGTTTACAAATGGTGATGATGGTGTACTAGAGCAGTAAATCATAGAACAACCAGTCGCATTAGCCACTAACATATCCCTACCAAACAGTTGTGATACTAGCTTGTAGTATGGTGTCTCACCACATCCCGGACAAGCGCCTGATACTTCGAAGTAGGGCATCATAAACTGTGAACCTTTGACAGTATCAGTGGCGAAGTATTCTGTCTTGTAGTCAACTTCTTTATAGAGGTAATCGGCAAGTGGTTCTTGGTCAAGCTTTTCATTGATGTCAACCATGCTAAGAGCTTTTTTGCCACCCTTACCAGGACACTCCGTAACACATAGACCACAACCAACACAGTTAGCGGGTGATACTTGAATGCGGAACTTAAGATTCTCTGTTCCTTTACCCATAGCTGGGATAGTCTTGAAGTCCATCGGTGCCTTAGCTACTTCGTCATCAGTTAATAAGAAGGGTCTAATTGTGGCGTGAGGACATACAAAGGCACAGAAGTTACACTGGATACAGTTTTCAGGATCCCAAGTTGGAACCTGAACAGCAATCGTGCGCTTTTCTTTGTAGGCGACGTTATTGCGGATAGAACCATCTTCTAGACCCCACTTTGTGAAGTTAGAAACTGGTAAATCGTAACCTTCTAAGGAGTTAATACCTTCGACATGAACATCAAAGTACTCATCACCAGTAGACTTGCGTGTCGTATCGTATGGTAGCTCAGCCCATGTCGAATCAACACTTACCTCAACTAAACCTTCCTTACCAGAGTCAATGGCCTTGTAGTTGAGTTGCACAATCTCATCGCCCTTTTTGGAGTAGGACTTCTTAGCCATGTACTTCATATGCTCAAGAGCCTTATCATAAGGCATAATCTGTTCATTTAAGGCAAAGAAGGCCGATTGCAAGATGGTATTAGTACGGCGACCCATGCCAATGCGCTGAGCAATCTCAGTGGCGTCAATGATATAGAACTTAGCGTGTTTTTTCGCAAGTCCAGCTAATAGTCTATTTGGTAAGTGCTTAACGACTTCTTCCTTAGAGAAGGTAGTATTTAATAAGAAAGTACCACCATCTTTGAGGTTACGAATCATGTCGTACTTAAAACAATAAGCATCTAGGGAACACGATATAAAGTCGGCATTATCGACATAGTAAGTAGACCTAATTGGTGAAGGGCCAAAGCGTAAGTGTGAGCGTGTTACACCACCAGCCTTCTTAGAGTCGTATTGGAAATAGGCCTGGGCATACTGGTCAGTATTATCACCAATAATTTTGATTGAAGACTTATTAGCAGATACCGTACCATCAGAACCTAAACCATAGAAAAGACATGTCGTATAGTCGGCGTCATTATGGAAGTTACTATCAACTTCTAAGCTGAGATGAGTGACATCATCTTCAACGCCGATAGTAAACTCTTCTTTTGGCTCAGCCTTCTTAAGTTCGTCATAAACAGCTTTAATTTGATTAGGTGCTGTATCGCGTGAACTCAAACCATAACGTCCACCAATAATCTTGATATCCGTATCTTTAAGTACGCTCAATACATCAAGATATAGAGGTTCTCTTGTGCCAATCTCTTTTGTCCTGTCTAAGACAGCAATCTTTTTAACGGACGCTGGTAAGACCTTTAAGAGGTACTTAGCACTGAAAGGACGGTAGAGGTGAACCTTGATAAGACCAACCTTCTCACCCTTGGCGACCAAAGTATCAATGGTCTCCTTAATAGTCTCAGTGACTGAACCCATCGCAACGATGACATGCTCAGCATCACTAGCTCCATAATATGTAAATGGTGCATACTCACGACCTGTATGCTCAGAAATCTTCTCCATGTACTTGTTGACGATGTCAGGAATGACCTCGTAGAAGCCATTTTGAGCTTCACGAGCGGCAAAGTAGATGTCGTCATTCTCAGCACCACCACGGGTAACAGGATTATAATGAGGGTCTAAGGCCTTCTCTTTAAAACGTTTTACCGCCTCCATATCGACAAGACTCTTTAGGTATTCTTGATCCATGACTTCAATCTTTTGAATCTCATGGGAGGTTCTAAAACCATCAAAAAAATGAATGAAAGGTAGTGAACCCTCAATAGCGGCTAAGTGAGCTACACCAGCTAAGTCCATACATTCTTGTACAGAATGCGATGCCAACATACAAGCCCCTGTCTGGCGACAAGCATAGATGTCCTGATGGTCACCAAAGATAGATAAAGCACGACCTGCTAAGGCTCTAGCAGCCACATGGATAACACCTGGCAATAGTTCACCAGCCATCTTATAGATGTTGGGAATCATGAGTAAGAGACCCTGCGAAGCTGTAAAGGTCGAAGACAGTGCTCCGCCTTGTAGCGCACCATGAACCGCTCCAGCAGCACCACCCTCCGATTGCATCTCGACGACTTTGACAACTTCATCAAAGATGTTCTTTCTTCCCTGAGAAGCCCAAGCATCAATTACCTCAGCCATTGGTGATGATGGCGTTATGGGATAGATACCAGCTACTTCAGTAAAGGCATAAGCACAATGGGCGGTAGCGTTATTACCGTCCATTGAAATAAACGTTTTAGCCATAATTTCCTCCTAATTCCTAGTTATTATAACTCATAACTCTTAGCTATATACAAGAATTTGTGAAATATATCGCCTTATAAAAAGGCCCTCTTAGAGGACCTAGAATTGATGGTTATTAGTTTGAACCAGATGATATGGTGACTACTACTACCGTTGTGGATGTATCGTATTGTCCTGACTCAAAGACAGTGCTGCCATTGACAGATATACTGATGATAGCGCCAGCTGTCAGGGTACTTGATTGTGTCTTAATGGTGAGGTTCTTAAAGGCGCCTAGAGCGTACTGAACAGTAGCAGTCGTTGACTCAACAGACAGTGAACTAGAATTACCTGTGTAATAACTAGGTTGATTGTAGATGTAAGCTGTCGAACTTGAACTGCCTGCCGCTAGATTACAGGTAATAGTCTTACTATCGCTACTGACAGCACAACCATATAAAGTACCTGTGGTATAAGCTGATGTCTCAATAATGTTGTAAGTCAGGGTGATGCCAGCATTTAAGTTATTAGCGGCATCAACAATACTTTTAGCGGCACTCAACTTTACACCTTCGAAATCACTGACATCAATGACGTAAGAGCCAAGCGAGACGGCATACTCCACCGTATCGCTTAGTGATATTTCGCCAGTCGTATTATAGACGACTAGGCCACTTGCGTATTCATCGCTGTAGTAGCTGGTTTGCTTGCTGTAGCTAACACCAAGATTTTTTAAGTATGAAAGCAGAGCACTCTCACTTTTTCCAGCATAGTCTTCAATAGTAACTTTTGTAGAACTAGTATCCGTGCCTAGTGATACGTAGATAGTCAGCGTAGAGCCAGAAGAAACCATCGAACCCTTTGAGGGTGATGTGGATATGACTAGGCCCTCATCTACCGAACTGGAGTAAGAGTATTTAATACTTAGTGAAAGACCATTATTTTTGGCATAGGTCTGTGCCTGAGCCAGTGTATAACCAGTAATGTCTTCTATTGTAATGCCCTTACCATTAGATACCTTGATGGTAATCGAAGTACCAGTGCTGACCGTTTCACCAGCATCGACCGATTGACTGATGATAGTGCCTTGGTCATAAGTACTAGAGAACACATAGCTGAATTCGACACTGATAAGATTTGCGCTTGCCCAAGACTTTATCTCAGAAACCGTCATTGATGTAAAGTCAGGAACTTCGACTTCTTCTAAATCATCTCCAATAGATATACTCACTAATATCTCATCACTACGTTTTACAGTGCCACTTTTATTGACAGACACAACAGTATAGGCTTCGACCTCGCTATCGGTAACATACTCATAGCTTACATTGGTAAAACCATTAGCGCTAAACCACTCTTCAATCATCTCCAAGGTATAACCCTCACCCACAAAGTCCGGCAGTTCAAATTCTGCATCAGGATCTTGTCCCAGTGATAAAGTTATCGTTAAACCGGTATCAAGGGTCACTATTTCGCCCGCCTGAGGCTCTTGGCTAATGACCTTACCTTCAGCTATATCTTCGTCATAAACCTGATAGAAATTCAAGCCATTAAGAGTAGAGAAATTAGACTCGTACCACTCCGTTATCTCCGCTTCGGTAAGACTTGAAAAGTCAAGAGCTGTGATAGTCTTAGAACCAAAGAGTTCACTACCGCTAACGATAATCAGCGAACCTGATACCCCGGTTATAAGTAATAGCGCAGCCGTCAAACCCATAAGAATCTTATCTGCCATGAGCATCTTAATAAACTTTTTCATCCTGATTCCTCCGTTATTTGATAGTGACAATCACTTGTCCATCACTATTAACACTGACAGTAAAGTAGTCATTTGACACTTCGTACATATTAGCTGTAAGTGGTACGTAATCATAATACTGACCATTACGTATAGCTATATAAGCTTTATAGGTACCTGATAAATTTGAACTATACTCTAAGCTTGCGCCATAGAAGATGTTCTCGTAGCTATTGGAATAGATACTGTTATTTAAAGATACCAAATCACTATCGACAGTTCCTTCACTCATAGTCAAAGCAATAGTTCCCTCATCACTTACAAGGTATATCGCATATTCAACATCACTTTTTTCTAAGAAGTCGACATAGAAGATCCAACCATTACCACTAATACTCAGTTCATCTTCATCAAGTGTGAAGGTGTTGTTGTTGAGGGAGGCACGTTGTGAAGGTTTATATATCGAAGATAAGTCAACTTCATCAGGCTTATCATGCATGACATTGAGCACGATACGGTTGTTTTGAACTTGCTCAACGGCTACATAGTAGTCATCAACACCAAACTCTTGCATATAAACATCGACCAGTAAGAAGGCATCATAGCCATCAACCGATACCATTAAATAATAGCTACCATTTGCTAAATCTCCTATGTCAATATCGACTTCAAAGCCAATGTAGTCATAGTTATAGCTATCGTTATAGTTACGATAATCCGATATTGTCGTAGCTCTAACCGTCTTAACTACATCACCACTACTTGTATCCACCAATAGGATATCATGCGTTGTATCATCATTATAGTTTCGACCATAGGTAAAGGCTACACCACTTATCGATAAAGTGTCATCAGATATTGATATAGAGTTAATACTCGTAGAGTTATAGCCCGAAAGCGACGAAGTTGTGCCACTGGTACCCGTATTGGTACTACTAGAATTATCTAAGAAAGTCAAAGATGAAGTAGAAATATAAGCAATCGATGTATCAAAGTCATACTCAACAAGACCATCACTCAACTTAACAGGTCCATCGCCATTACCAGAACCATAGTAAGTGATATAGACATAGCCATTGCTGATTGGATTGGGGCTTTGAACTATTGTCTTATCACCATCTTGGCCTAAGACAATGACTGTAAAACACTCTTGATAGCTAGGGCCATATTGCGATGTGTATAGAGTGGTGCCTGAGGCATCGGTAAAGGTGGCATTGAACTCACTTACAACGGCAATCTCATAGTTATCATAATCAACTAACCCTGCCGTCTTATCAATACTATAGCAGATAGCGGCAATCTTAAGCCCCCAATAGGGGTCAGAGGCGTACTTGACATTAAAGCCCGAACCCTTGTTGCCGAGATGTGAACCAAAGAAGAGTGGATTGTATATATCCGTATACTTACGCAAGTTATAGCCAGCGTGTTCTGTTACTGATTGTTCAACAGAAGAGAAGGTACTAGCTTGACTCGGATTACTATCAATGGCGTTCCAGCCAAAGAGGTTATTTTTAGTACGAGCGATAGTCGAAGTGCCCCAACCGCTTTCTTGGGCTGCCATAGCATATAGTATTAAGGCATTAATACCATAAGTCTCCTGAGCATCAATAAAGACTTGAGCGTTACCCGATAAAACCGAATTACTAGCCCCTGACAATTGCTTAAAGGCGGCTTCAAGTTGAGCGGCTGTTAGATTAGATTGCGATCTTATAGGCAAATAGACATAGTAAGAATAATAGGTATCGTAGTAATTTGTCTCTTGGGGGTCAGTATAAAACTCGTAACCATTGGAGGAATAGTACTTCACCCCTTCAATAAAGCTATCAGGTGCTGTACCAATGGTGAGGGTGTATTCTTCATCATAGCCTCCACTACTAGAGTAAGACCTATGATATACAAACTTCAAATCACCATCTGATACATAATAATAATTATAGCGAACCGTCACTTTAAAGGGTTGTTCGTTTGCCGAAGTATTGTCATTTCCGCCTAAGTAAATTGGTAAACCAAGCTCAATAAACTTATCTGGAACAAGGTCAGTATATTCGAGGTCGGTATACCCTTCAAAGCCATTGAGGGTCACCTTAATCATACCAACACCACTGGCGAAGTATAGTTCCGTTCCACCATAGGCCATTTCATAGTGGTTAGTTACATAGGTTGTCTTAGTACTTGAACTACGGTCATATAAATCTTCATAGATGTACATGGTTGTACTGCCACTTCTTGCTGGATATGTATAAGCTCTACCACTAACCATAGCGATAATCATTGTCGGTGATGGGGAGTTATAGTGTCTTACAACATATTCATCACCAAGACTGTACATAACTGATGTGGCACTCTCAAAAGATGAATAACAGCCATACTTTTCAAAATTGCCATCATCGGTGATATAGGACACTTCGTATTGGCTCGTAGTACAATAGAAGTTATAGTAACCATTATTACTTGTGGCCTTGACTTCGAAATCATAATTGACAGTGACGATGGTAGAGGTAACAAGTAGTGTCAATATAAAGGTCAGTATTCTCTTCATATTAGTTCATCTCCGTTTCTATCGTTAGCCAAGTATCACTATTTGAAAACTTCAGGCTAAGTGTGCCAGAATAAGTAACGCTGGCATCATATGGGCTATACATCTCAAAGAAGAGTGCGCCACGGTCACCCTCTTCTATCTCTTGTGAGATGAGGTTATCTATTTTAGATGAGGTTACTGATGCATCTAAGGCATAAGTCTCCTCGCTACTATCAGATGGGGTAAAGATGGCCTCTTCAAGTGTTAATGTCTCGCCATTTAATTCTTCGACCTCTAATATAAAGGCATATATCTGATATGTTGAAGGATAGGTGTATTGACTACCACTAGTAGTTACTAATGATGTCTCTATATAAGCGCTAGATACGCTGATGCTGTAATCACTAGTCGTAATAGTAGTTGTCTCGGAAGTGCTCGTATAACGCAAGTCACTGGCCTTACCAATATTTGTGGTCAAATCAATAGTAAAGCTAGTCTTTGAGATGGCATCGTAAATAGTCAACTCTTCCTTATCTCTATCAACTACTGGAATAAAGATGGTAAAGGTATCCTCAGTAGCATCGCTGCTGAGGTCGTAGTCTACACCCATGGCACTGACATAGTAACCTTGGGCTTCTAAGGCATCAATGTAGTCTTGATAGCTAGCGACATCAGTTGTAGCCTCATCCGTATAAAGTGAAGAATATGAATAGCTTATGGCTTCACTATCACCGATTAAGACATCCACCAAGACAAAATTGAAATCGACATCATCGAGCACATAGACGACATAGTCTACTAACTCAATGGTAAAACTACTATATGTAACGGATGAAGTGGTGGTATCTCCTGTATTACTAGACTCGGCTTCTACCATACCTAGCGACCAGCTAATGGCCGCAATGACGAGTCCAACGACGATTAAAACACACCCAACAAAGATGAAAAGACGTGACCATCTAAGCTTTCTCATCTGTTTCCCCTTTCTGTATCTCTTTAAGAAGTTGTTCTGTTGCCACAAGTTCATTGAGCCGCTCAACGGACAAAATAGCCGCAATGGGCTCGTTGTTCTTAATGACAATCTTGATGTCGTCTCCTTGTAAGCCCGATATAATCTTGGCAGCCTTGCCTTGATTCAAACTAGATATCGGAACAAGTGAGTCTAACGTAACTTCTAAAGCACACTTCTTCATAACTGCTTGGGTATAGTATAGTATCTATTGTGTAATTTATCAATAGATTTATCGATATTTATCACAATAAATTTCACAGATAATTAAGTGTGCTATTCAAAGAGATATTTATTATGGTATTTGACTATCGCTTTTTTCAGTTTTTGTAAGTCTGCAATATGAAGTTATAGGAATCGCGACACATTTCCGCGATATCACGTTCTACCTCAAAGCCCAGTAATTCTTTAGCCTTTTTAGTATCAGCATAACTTATGGCGATATCACCCGGACGACGCTCTAATACCTTATAAGGTAACTCTTTTTGACAAGCTTTCTCATAGGCTCGCAAGACTTCCAAAACACTATAGCCTTTGCCCGAGCCGACATTGATAATCTCATGACCACTATTATCTATAGTGTATTCTAACGCTTTGATATGAGCCCTAGCTAAGTCACATACATGGATATAATCACGTACGCCAGTGCCATCTTTTGTACCGTAGTCATCACCAAAGATACGAACATAATCAAGCTCACCAATGGCGACCTTGGCGATATAAGGCACTAGGTTATTGGGTATGCCTTTGGGGTCTTCACCAAGTAAACCACTAGGGTGTGCACCAATGGGATTGAAGTAACGAAGGCTTATAGCTGATAAGTCACTATCCGCCTTAGCCCAATCATCAAGAATAATCTCGTTAAACTTCTTGGTCGTGCCATAGGGGTTAGTTGTTTCCCCTCTTCCATGTTTTTCCAAAAAAGGAACAGGCAAGCTATCGCCATAGACCGTTGCGCTACTAGAAAACACAAGTCTTTTTAAATTGTGTCTTTGCATAGCCTTATAGAGGACTAAAGAGCCAGCGATATTGTTTTGGTAGTAGTCTAGTGGCTTAGCCACTGACTCCCCTACCGCCTTATAGCCGGCAAAGTGAATAATGCCATCTATCTTCTCTTTCAAGAAAACTTCTTCCACCTTTGCTTCATCCAAGATATCAATTTCATAAAAGGCGGGTCGCTTATTAGTTAATTTCTCTATTCTATCAAGCACAGAGATATCTGAATTGTAAAGGTTATCCAATATGATGGGCTCATGACCTGATTCAATCAGCTCAACACATGTATGAGAGCCAATATAGCCCATGCCACCAGTTACTAATATACGCATAATTACTAAGAGAATAATCGCAAGATATCTTGCCAGGTCACAAAGACAAATAAAGCTAAGACAATAATTAAGCTCGCATACATAAGACCATTGACAATCTTTTCATTTATTGGCCTTCTAATGATGGCTTCTATAGCTAGAATAACAACTCTACCGCCATCAAGTATTGGTAAAGGCAAAGCATTAAAGATACCGACATTTAGTGATATAAGCGCCACCAGCAGCAAATAAGTCTGCACACCTTGGTCTACGGCTTGAGCTGTCACCTGATAGACACCAACCGGTCCACTGAGGTTTTCTAGACCTTGTCCCACAAACAACTGTCCCAAGGCACTTATTATCGAGCTAAAGGCATAGCCGATATAATCTAGAGCATAGATCCAGCAATTTAGAAAGTTGACATCTATTACTTCACTATCCGGTGCATAAATACCATATTGATAGGCATCGACATCAGCATAATAAACCTTAGTCATTTCCGTTTCGTACTGCACACCATCACGCTCATAGACAATTGTCAAGACATCGTCGTCATGACCATAGACAAAGGTCTGAAAGTCCTCAAAGGTCGATGGATTAGTTGAAAGGCCTAACTCATCATAGCGTGCTTCAATGATTATGTCGCCCGCCATTAAGCCAGCCTGTTCAGCAGGACTATCAGCTCGAACCGAACCCACTGCCGCAGCTGCTGAGGTGGCATAGGTGCCATTACTTAAGATAACCATGGCGATGATGATGAGGGCAAGTAAAACATTCATTAAAATACCAGCCATCATAATGATGATGCGCTTCCACTTAGCTATACCAATAAGAGTGCGCTCAGGTGGTAAATCTGAAGTGTCAACCTTAGTCTCTAGGTCATTATCAGTATCACCTGCCATAGCGACAAAACCACCAAAGGGCAAAGCTCTTATGCTCACTTCGGTCTCCTTGCCCTTTTTCGAAAAGAGCTTAGGGCCCATACCGATAGAGAACTCTTGACAATACACGCCAAAGACCTTAGCGGCAATAAGGTGTC
>CAZXIB010000019.1:0-12600 GCA_964639815.1 uncultured Thomasclavelia sp.
TAAAAATTGTCGAACATGTATATCTTGCTAAGAAGGAGAAAAACTATTATAAGGAGATGCGAAGTTCTGATTCTAAACTCGGGGAAGACAAAGTTAAATACGCGAGAATACAATATAGAGGGGAAGGCCGATATATCGATGAGATATTTGTATAAAAGACAAGGTGAAAATGATGAGAAAAATGGATAACGATGGCTTGTTGTTGTGTGATTTACAAGGAAAGGCGTTTGAACTTTCTATTGAACTGACATCAACGAGTTCGGAAATCTTCATGCGAAGATTCATGTACAGCAAAACCGCAAAAATGATAGATAACGAAAGTGTTTTGCAGACAAACACACAAGCAAAAGATATAATCAAACAAGTCGAAGAAGAATATAAAGAATCACAATATGGTTCAACAAAATACACAAAGGATGAAATGTATTGGATAGGATATCTATATAGATATTTTGCATTTACGTATGAACTGCCATCAACTAGAGTTTATAAGATTGTAAAACCAAAGGAATTGCGCGGCTTGTTTTTACCGTATCATACGCTTAGTCCCGAACAAGCTATAGAACGCGTATTAGAGGCAAAAGATATGAGGCGAAACTCGGAAGATGAAATAGAAAGACAATTTGAAATCTATAAAAGAATAAGAGGTGTGCATTGACACTAAATCTAAGCATAGGGCAAATTGCCAAATTGTTGCGGTAACCTATTATCAGGCGCTAACGCGACTCTTTGTCGTGTCGTCCATTCAGGCAATGAACTTGCTTTCACTAGCGCTTACGTAGCACACGAGATTGATACCACAAGCAGGTTGCTTTTATGGCTTATAGAGCATAGATTAGTTAGAATATACTCAACAGGCATGGAAGAATGGAAGGTGTTTTATGGAGATTAGAGTTTTGCGCTATTTCTTAACTGTCGCTAAAGAAGAAAGTATTACAAAGGCTTCGGAGGTTTTACATATTACTCAACCCACCCTTTCTCGCCAACTCTCGCAAATGGAGGAAGAGCTTGGTGTAAGGTTATTTGAAAGGGGATCGCGGAAAATTAAACTAACAAACGAAGGTATTTTGCTTAGATTTCGGGCAGAAGAGATTTTGCAACTCGTAGACAAAACAGAAAAGGAACTGCTCGAACAAGGGAAACAGGTAGAAGGCAAGATTTCTATAGGCTGTGGTGAAATAGCTTCTGTGCAAATCCTTCCAGAACTCTTTGACTCCTTCCGTAAAAAATATCCCCGCGTCACCTTTGATATCTTTACGGCAACAGCGGATTTAGTAAAGGAGCAGATGGATAAAGGACTCTTGGACATCGGCCTACTACTTGAGCCGGTTGATTTGGAAAAGTATGACTATATTCGCCTAGATGTAAAAGAAAAATGGGTAGTCTTGATGCGCTCGGATGACCCACTTTCTAAAAAAGAGTCTGTGACAGCCAAAGATCTAGCGACACTACCTTTAATTCTTCCGCGGCGCACGAATGTGCAAAGTGAAATAGTGAACTGGTTTGGCAGATACTATGAGAAACTGAATGTAGTTTTTACAAGCAATCTAAAAACAAACGGGGCAATCATGGTGAGTAGTGGCTTGGCTTATTCATTTGTGCTAGAGGGAAGCATACCTTTTTGGGACAAGGCAAAAATAACTTATAGACCACTATACCCTGCTCTTACTTCGACAAGCGTGTTGGCATGGAAACGCGGTCAGCCCTTTAGTGTAGCCACCACAAAATTCATTGAGCACATGCAATGCTTTTTAAGCATGAACAAGGCATAAAAATAAAGTATTTGATATAATACGAGCAGAAAATAAAATGTAGTTATAGAGATTGAAGTTACTAACCTCATCTTTGTACCTACATTTTTTAAGGATAGAAGCAATTAAAAGTACTAGAGGAGAAACATGAGCCAACAAAAACCCTTATTTACTAACAATGACCTAAAAGCGATTATTGTTCCCTTATTCTTAGAACAGTTATTGGTAATGCTGGTAGGAGTAGCGGATACTTTGGTGGTGAGCTATGCTGGTGAGGCGGCAGTATCAGGTGTTTCACTGGTAAATCAGTTCAACAACATATTCATCTATCTCTTTACGGCCTTGGCATCTGGTGGTGCTGTTGTGATTAGTCAGTATATCGGTAAAAAAGCCAATGATGAAGCTGGTAAATCCTCCAGCCAACTGCTCACTTTTTCAACTATCTTTTCCATATTTATAGCTGTCGTAATCTTGATAGGTAACGAAAAGATTATTTCCCTGATGTTTGGAAGTGTGGAAAGTTCAGTAATGGAGGCCTGTGTTACCTATCTTAGAATCTCAGCTTATTCTTATCCAGCACTGGCTATTTATAATGCTGGTGCCGCTCTTTTCCGCAGCATCGGTAAAACAAAGGTGACGATGTATATCTCTGTAGCATCTAATGCCGTCAACGTTATTGGTAACTTAATTGGTGTGTTTGTGTTAAATGCTGGTGTTGCGGGTGTGGCTTACCCTACACTAATCGCTAGAGTCTTTTCGGCAGTGGTGATTACGGTACTTTGTTTCGCAAAGAAGAACGAAGTATTCTATCGCGTCAAATGGATTATGCAATGGAGCGGCGAGCGCATGAAACAGATTTTAAGGATTGCCATTCCCAACGGCTTTGAAAACGGCGTGTTTCAGCTAGTAAAAGTGGCTCTCAGTAGTATTGTCGCTCTCTTTGGAACCTACCAGATAGCTGCCAATGGTGTTGCCCAGAGCCTTTGGTCTTTAGCAGCCTTAACGGGAGTAGCAATGGGTCCAGTGTTTATAACGGTTATTGGTCAGTGCATGGGAAGCCGTGATACCGAGGCAGCTGATTACTACTTTAAGAAGCTAACAAAGATTACCCTAATAATCTCATCAATTTGGAATCTTCTAATCTTTATAGCAACCCCAATCTTCTTACAATTTTATGCCTTAGAGACAGAGACTAAAAACCTTGTCATCATATTAGTTTTAATTCACAATATATTTAATGCCACAGCCTATCCATATTCAGGAGCTTTATCCAATGGCCTCAGGGCAGCTGGTGATGTCAAATTTACCATGTATGTTTCGGTTATATCGACGATAGTTGTGCGCCTATTATTATCTTGGTTCTTCGCTATAGTCCTTGAAATGGGCGTGATTGGCATCGCTGTTGCTATGGTTAGTGATTGGGTTGTTAGGGCCATACTATTCTATTGGCGACAGAAAACAGGCAAATGGAAGAAATTCCAAGTGATATAATTTCATAAACGTATAAAGGGAGAAACTCAATGGACAAGAAGATTTTAGTAGCCTATTTCTCAGCAAGTGGTGTGACGGCCAAAGTAGCCCATAAGCTCGCAGATGCTATAGGAGCAGACATATTTGAGATTAAACCGGAAGTTCCATACACCAGTGCTGATTTAGATTGGCGAGATGATAATAGCCGCAGTAGCATAGAGATGAGGGATGAGATATCTCGTCCTGCGATTAGCGAAAAAGTCGAAGACATGCGTCAGTATGATTTGCTTTTAGTCGGTTTTCCCATCTGGTGGTATGTCGCCCCAACAATCATTAACACGTTTTTGGAAAGTTATGATTTATCCAGCAAGACCATCGTCCCCTTTGCTACCTCTGGTGGTAGTGGCATGGGCAAAACTAACGAAAAGCTGGCGTCAAGCTGCCCGGGCGCAAACTTGCAAGAGGGTAAGGTGCTAAGAGCCTCTATGTCTAACCAAGAGCTCAAAAACTGGGTAGAAAGTTTATAATAAGAAAAAGGAGATTTGATAATGACAGAGAAAGAATTTAAACAGATATTTCCTCTAGGAGAGAAAAATGATGCCTACGCTCAATATTTTACTGGACAGAGTTATCTAGCTATGTTGACGACAGAAAGAATCGGTATCGCCAATGTGACCTTTGAGCCAGGCTGTCGCAATAACTGGCATATCCACCACAAAGGGGGACAGATATTACTTTGTACAGCAGGACGCGGATATTACCAAGAATGGGGCAAACCGGCTCAGGAAATGAAACCGGGCGATGTCATTAATATCCCACCAGAAGTAAAACATTGGCATGGCGCCACCGCTGATAGCTGGTTTTCTCATCTGGCCATAGAGGTTCCGGCTGAAGGAAGCTCTAATGAATGGCTAGAGCCAGTAGATGAAGAAGCTTACGACAAGCTCAAATAGAAAGGAAGCTTATGGAAAAGGTAACAGCAGGAAGAGAAGGACTAGGAAGTTTTGCACCCAAATTTGCCGAGCTTAATGATGATGTATTGTTTGGTGAAGTTTGGTCACGCGAGGATGAACTGTCCGCAAGAGACAGAAGTATCGTCACAGTAGTAGCTCTTATGTCTAGCGGTATCTTAGACAGCTCCCTCGCCTTCCACATATCAAAGGCTAAAACCAATGGTGTCACAAAAGAAGAAATGGCGGAGATTTTAACGCATGCTGCCTTTTATGCCGGATGGCCTAAAGCTTGGGCCGCCTTCCGTCTAGCAAAAGACATATATAAAGACTAAGGAGGATATTATTGTGCTTGGAAACTTTACTTATTCAAATCCCACGAAACTATACTTTGGCGAAGATGCCCTTTCTTATCTGAATGAGGAACTTCCAAAATACGGACAAAACGTCCAGCTCATATATGGCGGTGGTTCCATCAAGAAAAATGGCATCTACGATGAGGTAATGAGCCTTTTAAAAGCTCATGACAAGAATGTTATTGAGGATGGTGGCGTAATGCCCAATCCAACTGTCGAGAAATTGAGAGAAGGCGTTAAGATTGCCCGCGACAATAATGTCGACCTGCTTTTAGCAGTCGGCGGAGGTTCGTGTTGCGATTATGCTAAGGCCGTATCGGTGTCGGTGCACCTCGACGAAGACCCCTGGGAGAAGTATTACATCCGCTTTGAAGAGCCTACTTGTAAGATTGTCCCTGTTGGTTGTGTGCTTACAATGGCGGGGACGGGAAGTGAGATGAATGGTGGTGCCGTTATCACTAATCACGACCAAAAACTAAAGATTGGCCATGTCTTTGGCGATGAGGTGATGCCAAAATTTGCCATCTTGAATCCACGCTACACCTTTACACTGCCAAAGTATCAGATGGTGGCAGGTATCTATGACATCTTCAATCACATTTGTGAGCAGTATTTCTCAGGCAATGACGATAATACCAGTGACTACATCAGTGAAGCATTGATGAAATCTCTTATTCATAGCTCAACAATAGCCAATAAAAACCCAGAGGATTATGAAGCGAGGTCTAACATCATGTGGACAGCAACTTGGGCATTAAATACACTAATTTCACGCGGAAAGAGCACCGACTGGATGGTTCATATGCTAGGACAGGCCGTAGGGGCTTATACCGATGCAACCCATGGCATGACCCTTTCAGCTGTATCGCTGCCCTATTATCGCTATATTATGCCTTATGGTCTTTTGAAGTTTAGACGCTTTGCCATAAATGTATGGGATGTAAATCCTACTGGCAAATCTGATGAAGAAATCGCCAAAGAAGGACTCGCCCATATGGAAGAGTGGATGAAGCAGTTAGGGCTTGTAATGAATATTAGTGAACTTGGCACCACAGAAGAAATGTTAGAAGGAATTGCCAAGGCAACCCCTATCTTAAAGGGTGGCTATAAGGTCTTAAGCCATGATGAGATATTAGAGATCTTAAAAGACTGTTTGTAATAGCTAAGGACGTAATCAATGACTTTCTTGAGTAGAAGCATCAATCTTGGCTAAACGATAGGCCAGTGATGAAAAGATGGGGAAGTTACTGGTACGTCCTTTATAAGCACAATAGGTCGCATAAGCATTAAGAAAGGTCATGAAGATGGCGATTGTTCCAACCACCAACATAGACCCATATAGAAATAGGATCATGACTAGGACATCATTAGTACTTGATACAAGAAGCGACAGCACCAAGACCACCAGCAAGTAGATAAGGGGCAAAAACAAGTCCATAATTAAGTACTGAAAACAATGAAAGCGAACAAGCTTTGACTTCTTTTCTAAAACTAGAATAACAATTGGTATAGCCGCAAACAAAAGCTCATACCAGTTATAGTAAGTAGACAAGAAGGCTGTAGTTCTGGTTAGTAAACTATAATCTAGTAGATATTCGCTCTCTAGTATAAAGAGGATAGTTCTTATTAGACGGTGAGCTATTAAGATGATGTAGCTTACCATAGCTATGTATTGGGCTTTAAGACCAAATAGGGATTTTTCGCCCTCAGGCATGTAATATGTTTCCATGCGTCTATTATAATGATACATAGGCTTTTTTGCGACTAGGCATTATGTTAGAATATGGGCAAAAGAGGTAAATAATATGGCAGAACAAGAAAAAATAACGTTAACGCTGGAAGGCCCAGAAACCCAAGTAGAGGTATCAACCCAAGAGGTTGCGGAAGTAGCTACATCCGTCAGCGAACTAAAAGAAGCCCAACTTACACCCGAAGAGCAAAAAATGATTGCTGACTTCGCTGAACAGATTGATGTCATGGAAACCAATACCATCTTACGCTATGGCTCAGCTGCCCAAAATAAGATGGCTGACTTCTCAGATAACGCCTTAAAAAGCGTTAAGACTAAAGACCTTGGCGACATCGGTGATATGATTTCTGAGCTCATTGGTGAGCTAAGAGGCTTTGAGATTGAAGAGAAGGAATCAGGCATCATGTCCTTCTTTAAAAAAGGCGCTAATAAGGTGACTAATATCAAGACGCGCTATGACAAGGCCTCTGATAATGTCGAAAAGATATCCAGAGCCCTTGAAGACCATCAGGTAACCCTGATGAAGGATATAGCCTTATTAGACCAACTATATGAAAAGAATCTCGTCAACTTCAAAGAATTGACCATGTATATCTTAGCTGGCCAAAAGAAGCTTGAAGATGTCAAGGCCAAAGACCTTGTTGAGTTACAAGCCAAGGCCAAGGCTTCGGGACTTCCTGAAGATACTCAGGCCGTCAATGACTTAGAGAACGCCATTAACCGCTTTGAGAAGAAGCTACACGACTTGGAATTGACTAGAGTCATTGCCATCCAGATGGCCCCTCAGATTCGTCTCGTCCAAAACAACAACACCCTAATGGTCGAAAAGATTCAATCAACCCTAGTCAACACCATCCCACTATGGAAGTCGCAGATGGTTATTGCCATGGGCATATCTCATTCAAAAGAGGCTATTAGAGCCCAGAATGAGGTCACTGATATGACTAATAAGATGCTTAAGCAGAATGCTGAGCTATTAAAGTCAGCTACTGTTGAGACGGCTAAGGAGACTGAAAGAGGCATTATCGATATTGAAACCCTCAAAAACACCAATGCCCGCCTTATTGAGACGCTAGATGAAGTCAAGAGAATTCAAGAAGAAGGCAGGACTAAGCGCGCTGAAGCTCAGGCAGAACTTCGTCGTATCGAACTAGAACTAAGCCAAAAACTGACAGAAACAAAGGACATGCTTAAGTCCGATGCTTAAAGGCGTCATATTTGACCTTGATGGTACTTTGATTGACACCATTGCTGATATTGGAAATAGCACCAATATGATGCTCAGGGAATATGGCCTTCCTGAACATGACCTAAGCACATATAAACTCATGGTAGGAAATGGCTTTAAAGAGCTAGTTAAAAGAGCCCTACCTAAAGGCAAAGAAGACCTAATAGATGAAGCCTATGACAAGTTTGTCTATTACTATAATCTTCACTACATGGATGAAACCAGCCCTTATCCTGGTGTTTTAGAGTTACTGCAAGACTTACAAGACAAAGACATCAAAATGGCTGTCAACTCCAATAAGCGTGATGACTATACCAAAGCCTTATTGAAGAGCCTTTTTAAAGATGTCGACTTTATCGAGATTGTTGGTCAAAGAGAAGGCCTAAGGCCTAAACCATACTCCGATGGCACTAACGTCATCTTAAAGGCGATGAACTTAGCTAAGGAAGAAGTTGTCTTTGTCGGTGACACCAAGGTCGATATTGAAACTGGTAAGAATGCCAATCTAAAGACCATTGGTTGTCTTTGGGGCTTTCGTGATGAGTCCGAGCTAAAAGAGGCTGGTGCCGATTATATAGTACGTGAGCCTAAAGAAATTATTGATATTATCTTTAAATACTAGATAAGTCCTAAACGCTTAAAAGCCTTATAGAAGCCATCTTCACTGACACTATCAGTTACATAGGTGGCTTCTTTCTTTGCGCAATCATGGCCTTGACCCATGGCGATACTAGTGGCACAAACCCTAAACATCGATACGTCATTAGCACTGTCACCGATACAGATGGTGTCTTCTTGTCTAAATAGTCCCTTAGCCATTAATTCCTTAATTGCCCCGCCTTTTGAGACACCCTTAGGTGTCACTTCGCTGGCTAACATCTCTGGTTTTGCTGTAGCACAGAATTCAAAGCGGTCAGATAAGTCGCCCATGAAGTCTTCATAAGCTTCTTTATCGCCAGTTATCGACTCGACAATCATCTTGTATATGGGTGCTCCATTATACTTGTCCATGTCAGCCCAGTAATTATTCATTACTTCTTTACCAATGCGCTCTTGCATACGTTCATAGAGAACTTTGGGACGATAGGTGAAATCAGCACAGTCATAGCCAAGAAGCAAGCCTCGCTCTTTTGCCTTAGCATTTATTATGTCGAATTCTTGTTTGGTGAATGGTCTTTCATGGATGAGCTTGCCATCTCTATATATCGTGGCCCCTAAAGCACAGATGTAATTATCGATAGGTATACCAATATCTATCTTTGCTGTTTTGTATACCCTGCCAGTACATAACCACAAGGTGTTATTTTCATTTAGTTTGGCCAGAGCATCTAGCGCTGACTTTGGGACACTGTACGTAGAGTGGTCAAATATTGTTCCATCGATGTCTAAAAATATGTTTGCCATGACATATATTTTACTTGTAAGGCCAAAACTTACAAGATGCAAAAGGACATAGACTTGCACAAGGTGGCTGTATCCTTATAATTTAGTTGTAACTCAGTTTCGTATCAAGGAGAAGAAAATGGCAGAGAAATTGAATGATCAACAATTAGTGCGCAGACAGAAGATGCAAGAGCTGCGTGATAAGGGCATTGACCCTTTTGGCCAAGCCTATAAGATTACTGCTCATAGTGCCTATTTAAAGGAAACCTATGGTCAAGAAGACAAAGAAAGCCTTACTACTAAAGCTATCGAAGTAGCCGTAGCTGGTCGCATTATGTCTAAGCGCCGCATGGGTAAACTAGGCTTTATGCACATCCAAGACCGCGATGGTCAGATTCAGATTGTTGTCAATAAGGCTGTTGTAGGCGAAGAGACTTATGAACTATTTAAGGCTGCTGACCTCGGCGATATTGTCGGTATCAAGGGTCAAGTTGTAAAGACGGATAGTGGAGAGCTATCAATTAAAGCTCTAGAGTACACTCACTTATCTAAGGCCCTTAGACCATTGCCTGAGAAATATCATGGTCTACAAGATGTCGAAGAACGCTATCGTAGACGCTATGTCGACCTAATCATGAATGAGGATGCTAGAAGACTGGCTTTCTTAAGACCAAAAGTAATTAGAGCGATTCAACGCTATCTTGATGATTTAGGCCTTGTCGAAGTAGAGACGCCTGTTTTACAGGTTACTAATGGCGGTGCCGCTGCCCGCCCCTTTATCACCCATCATAATGCCCTTGATAGAGACTACTATCTGCGTATTGCCACTGAGCTTCCACTAAAACGTCTTATCGTTGGGGGCATGGAAGGTGTTTATGAGATTGGTAGACTCTTTAGAAATGAGGGCATTGATACTAAGCACAACCCCGAGTTTACATCAGTAGAAGCCTACGTTGCTTATAGCGACATGTATGGGATGATGGATTTAGCCGAAGGTCTATTCACCTATGTCTTAAAGGAAACCATTGGACGCGATACTGTAATGGTATCAGGACACGAAGTAACGATAAAAGCCCCTTTTAAAAGATTAAACATGACGGATGCGGTAAATGCCAAGACTGGCAAAGACTTTAGGACTATAAGCCTAAAAGAAGCCATAGCTACAGCTAAGTCATATAACGTTGAGGTATTACCACACGAAGAAACCATTGGACACATCATATCAAAGCTCTTTGAAGCACTATGTGAGGAAGACCTTATTGAGCCAACCTTTGTCTATGGCCACCCCATCGAGATATCGCCATTAGCTAAAAAGGCTGAAGACCCTCGTTTCACTGAACGCTTTGAGTTATACATTGCTGGCGTGGAATATGGTAATGCCTTTAGTGAGCTAAATGATCCACTAGACCAAAAAGAACGCTTTGAAGAACAACTACGTCTCAAAGATTTAGGTGATGAAGAAGCTAGTGAGATGGATTATGACTATATTGAAGCATTAGAGTATGGTCTACCACCAACAGGTGGTATTGGTATTGGCATCGATAGGTTGGTTATGTTGGTGGGAGAAGTGTCTTCAATAAGAGAAGTGCTTTTATTCCCCACGATGAAACCAGTAGGCTCTAGTTCAAGAAAGATCGAGACCAAAGAAACACAAAGGTCTATTGACTTCTCCAAGGTTGAAATTGAGCCCTTATTCAAAGACTTTATCGACTTTGATACTTTCTCAAAGTCGGACTTTAGAGCCGTCAAGGTTAAAGAATGTAGAGCAGTACCTAAGTCAAAGAAGCTACTAGAGTTTGTCTTGGATGATGGTTCTGGCGAAGACCGCATTATTCTAAGTGGCATCCATGAATACTATGAGCCAGAAGACTTAGTAGGCAAGACTTGTATCGCTATCACAAACCTTCCAGCCCGCAAAATGATGGGCATAGATTCCTGCGGCATGCTTATAAGTGCTGTTCATAAGGAAGATGGTGAAGAAAGACTGCACTTGCTCATGGTTGACGACCACATCCCTGCTGGCGCAAAGCTCTACTAATACAAATCCACTTCGACTTCAATAGCGAATATCAGCCACTAGCCATCGAGAAAGCTAGTGGCTTTTTAAAAGTATTCCCATTTAGGAACAAAAACATTATTTCTGTAAAGTTTGTTCTAGAATCAGAACATAGAATTGACTTATAGCATGTATATTTTATAATGAGAACAGCAAGAGCGGAGGTGGCTTAGGTGGTAAAACGCACGGAATATATCAAATCTTTACTACAGTGGAAGGATGAAAACGTCATCAAGGTTGTAACGGGTATGCGCCGCTGTGGTAAATCTACTTTGTTGAGTCAGTATCAACAACAGTTATTAGAAATGGGAGTTACAGAAGAACAAATAGTATCTATCAACTTTGAAGAGTTGGAACACGAAGAACTACTTGACTATAAAAAGCTATACGACTATCTAAAGGAGCATCTAGTTTCTGACAAGATGATATATATCTTCCTTGATGAGATACAAAAAGTTCCCTACTTTGAAAAAGCAATCGACAGCATTTATGTTAAGCCGAATGTTGACGTATATATCACAGGCTCGAACGCTTATATGTTGTCGGGTGATTTAGCGACACTTCTAACTGGAAGGTATGTTGAGATAGGGATGTTGCCACTATCTTTTAAGGAGTTTTTCGAAACCATTGAACTTGAAAAACAACAGGCCTTTGCCGAGTATCTACAAAATGGTGGTCTTCCCTATATTGCGAGTATGGATAGAACAAAAGAAAAAGTAGATACTTATTTAGAGGGCATCTACAATTCTGTTATTGTAAAAGACATCGAAGATAGACAGGCTCGTAAGGAAGGTGACCCCAGAAAACGGAAGATTAGTGATATAACACTATTAAAGACCATCGCTAGATATCTCGCCAGCATTATCGGTAGTCCTGTCTCCATCAGAAGCATTGCTGACTATTTAAAATCTAATGGACAAAAGATTTCGCCCAACACAGTTGGTGATTACGTTGAAGCCCTTACTGAATCCTTTATCTTTTATCCAGTAGATCGCTTTGATATCGTCGGCAAACAGCTTCTCCAAACCCACAAGAAACTATATATCTCCGATTTAGGCCTTAGAAATCATATATTACCAAGACGAAATTATGACCTCGGTTTCTCTTTTGAAAATGTCGTATACCTTGAACTGTTGCGACGTGGTTATAAGGTCTACATAGGCAAAATGCGCAATACGGAAGTTGACTTTGTAGTCGAGAAACAAGGTGTATATAAATATTTTCAGATTACAGCAGATATGACATCTCAAGATGTCTTTGAAAGAGAGATGCGTCCACTAGAAGATATCAAAGACAACTATGAAAAGACTATCCTTACGGCTGATATGCTGACGCTTGGTAACTATAACGGCATACAAGTCAAGAACCTAATAGATTGGTTACTGGAAACGGAGAACTAAAAGAATCCTCGTAAACTTTGACACGGCCAATCTGTACCAACCATATGTTGTTATAGGCAAAGTCTAATCGCATATAAATTCCTGATAAATCGCGCTTGCGATTATATACGTTCATCTGTACAATTATTTGGTAAAATACAACAAAGATGACGGGGTTTGCTGAAAGTGACAAACCCCGTCACACAGAAGGGGGAAAGATTTATATGGCTGACAACAAGAAGATTGCCGCTGATGTATTACAGGCAGTGGGCGGAGA
>CAZXIB010000020.1:0-12352 GCA_964639815.1 uncultured Thomasclavelia sp.
CGAACAGGTAAGAAGACAGGGAAGGCAAGTAACTCATTCCAGTAAGGAACGTCAGTAGTTAAAGTAACCTGAATAGTTCTCTCATCAAGAGCTACGACATTCAGTTCAGCATCAGGATTGACATAGTTACCATCATCATCTGTTTCCCAGATTTCATTATAACCATCGATTACTTCAAACATGTAAGCATAATCGGCGGCTAAATCAGTAGAAGCAGCACGCTGCCAAGCAAAGACAAAGTCACTGGCCGTTACTTCTACACCATCCGACCATAGTAGGCCTTCCTTTAGCGTGTAGGTGTAAGTGATGGTTCCATCATCATTAACAACACCTTCTGTTAGCTCCTCAGCGCTATCAGCGACAACTACTTGGTTTCCATCATCATCAAGTGACCACTTAGCTAAACCAGAGAACAAGTGAATGATGACAGTAGCTCCGTCAGCAGCAGAGTTGAGTGCTGGATCGAGGGTGTCCGGTTCAGACCCAATACTGACGTTTAGACCTGATGTGGTTGAAGAACTACTGCTACTACAAGCTACTAGGGATAGAGCCATAGCGATTGCCAGCAATAATACAGCAACCTTTTTCATTTTTCCTTTCATGTAAATCTCCTTTCAAATAAATCTATCAAAAGACGCATTAGCATCTTTTAACCAATTAATTAATCTCCCGTACACGGTGACAAGCCACAAAGTGTCCGCTCTTCACTTCTTCGAAATCAGGCATAGACTCAGCACACTTCTCCGTTGCATAGCGACAACGGGTGCGGAAGGGGCAACCAGATGGCGCATTTAAGGGACTTGGAATATCACCTGTTAAAACGATGCGCTTGTTGGCTCTAGCCACTTTGGGATTTGGCACAGGTACAGCTGAGAGTAGTGATTGTGAATACGGATGTAGTGGATGGTCATAAATCTCTGAGGCATCAGCGAGCTCAACCATACGACCTAAGTACATTACTGCAATTCGGTCGCTTATATGCCTAACGACTAGTAGGTCATGGGCAATAAACAAGTAAGTAAGGCCAAGCTTTTCTTGTAGCTCATCAAACATGTTTATGACCTGAGCTTGAATAGACACGTCTAGTGCTGATACAGGTTCATCACAGACGATAAAGTCTGGGTTAACCGCAAGGGCTCTAGCTATACCAATACGCTGGCGTTGTCCACCAGAGAACTCATGGGCATAACGCGAGGCGTGTTCGCTATTAAGGCCGACATAATCCATTAGCTCTAGTATGCGCTCCATACGCTCTTCTTTACTAGAGTACATCTTATGTACATCGAGAGGTTCACCGATAATATCGGCGACTGTCATACGAGGATTGAGTGAAGAGTATGGATCTTGAAAGACCATGGTAGCCTTCTTGCGATACTCGGCAATCGACTCCTTGCTACCGATTCTTTGCCCGTTGTAGTAAATCTCACCACCAGTGGGATTGTATAGGTAAAGTAGAGTACGGCCAACAGTGGTCTTACCACAACCTGACTCACCTACAAGCCCTAACGTCTCTCCCTTATTTATAGAGAAGGAGACTCCATCAACGGCTTTCAGTGGTTTTGTCTTGAAGGCACCGACATTTATATTGAAATACTGCTTGAGGTCTTTTACCTCTATGAGTGGTCTTTTCTCGCTCATGCTGTCTCGCCTCCTTTTTCAATATCTTCAAGCTTTATACTGCCATCATCAATAGCCTGCTTGACATTCATCCAGCAGACAGCAGAGTGCGTATCGCTTAATTCCATTTTCTCGCATACCTGATTTAGACATACCTTCATTGCTGCATCACATCGTGGGGCAAAGGCGCAACCCTTAGGCATATTGAGAAGGTCAATAGGCGTACCACTTATAGGCTGTAGCTTTTTGCCAGCGGTATCAGCTGTAGGAATAGAGCGAATAAGTCCTTTAGTATATTCGTGTCTTGGTGTTTCGAAGATTTCATCAGCAGTGCCATGTTCGCAAATAGAACCAGCATACATTACTATTACTTCGTCACACATCTGAGCCACAACACCGAGGTCATGGGTAATCATGATAATGGCCATACCCAACTCTTCTTGTAGGTCTTTCATGAGTTCAAGTATCTGTGCCTGAATAGTGACATCAAGGGCTGTCGTAGGCTCATCGGCAATGAGTATATCAGGCTCACAAGCTAAGGCCATAGCTATCATGATGCGCTGGCGCATACCACCAGAGAATTCAAAGGGATATTGTTTCATACGCTTCTCTGGTTCATTTATATTGACCAGTTTAAGCATTTCTATAGCCCGCTCATGGGCTTGCTTTTTATCGCGGTCAGTATGAATAGTGATAGCCTCCATGAGTTGGTGGCCAATTGTATAGGTTGGGTTTAGTGAAGTCATGGGGTCTTGGAAGATGATAGAGATTTTATTTCCTCTGACGCCCTTCATGACCTTTTCGTCTGCTCCGACTAGCTCTTGTCCATCTAGTTTTATAGAACCAGAGACAATCTTACCCGTTGAGGCAAGTATCTGCATTATGGAATAAGCTGTTACGCTTTTCCCTGAACCAGACTCACCAACGATACCCAACACCTTACCACGGTCGACATCAAAATTCACACCATTAACAGCTTTAACCTCTCCTGCATCAGTGAAGAAGGAGGTATGCAAATCTCTAACTTCTAGTAATGCCATATCATACACTCCTTTCTTAACTGTTCAGTTTCGGGTCAAAGGCATCACGCAACCCATCACCAAATAAATTCAGTGAAAGGACGATAAGCGAGATGACAACAGCCGGAATGACAAGTCTATACGGATATGAATAGATGCCGTTTAATGCATCTGATACTAGTGAGCCAAGTGAGGGCATTGGGGCATTGACACCCAAGCCTAAGAAACTTAAGTAGCTCTCAGTGAAAATGGCACTGGGAATCTGTAAAGCTGTCGAAATAACGACAACACTTATACAGTTTGGGATGAGATGTTTGCGAATTATCCAGCTACCCTTGGCACCTGTTGCCCGAGCAGCTAAGACGTATTCTTGTTCGCGAAGGGATAGTATCTGCCCACGAATAAGGCGCGACATTGATACCCAATAGAGCAGTGCAAACACTATAAACAAGCTTATGATATTCGCGCCTAATTTCTCAAAGATAGTGCCCTCTATCATATCAGAAAGTCCACTAACCGAGAGAACCGATGCCAACAAGATGACCATAAGCATGTCTGGAAGCGAATATATCATGTCGACAATGCGCATGATAATAAGATCAACCTTACCACCACAATACCCAGCAATAGAGCCAAGGGTCATACCGATAATAAGGACGATGATGCTGGCAAAGAAGCCAACGGCTAGTGAAATACGTGTACCGTAGACAACACGGATAAAGTAGTCACGTCCTGAAGCGTCAGTACCAAAGATATGCGGGAAGACGCTCTCTCCTGCCGCGATGAGTTCTAGTTCTGTTGCACCATACTCAAAGGGGGCGAGGTTATTATAGGATGCATCTACAGGCTGACCAGCCGTAACACCTAACATCTGGTCATAGGAATATGGCCAGACCATCGGTATGATGATGCTTGCAAGAGTGATTAGAATAATGACGATGAAAGATACGACAGCGACCTTATTCTTTAAAAGGCGTTTGCACCCATCTTTAAAGAATGTAGAGCTTTCACGCATCTGTACAATATAGGCCTTTTCCTCATCGGTAGCTGGAGTAAAGGCATCTAGGTCAACATGCATACTGAAAATTCTTTTCTTAGCCATTTTCTCTTCCTCCTTACTCCAAGTTGATGCGTGGATCAACTATCTTATATAGTATGTCGCTCACAAGATTCATCACAACAATGAGTATAGCTAATACAATCGTCGTTCCCATAATTAATGGATAGTCACGGTTAGTAATACTATTTACAAAGGTACGACCAACGCCAGGTACAGCGAATATCTTCTCAACTACTAGTGACCCAGTAACAATATAAGCTAACATAGGCCCAAAGTAGGTAATAACAGGGATAAGTGAATTTTTAAGGGCATGACCAAATATAATACGCATACCCGAAACACCCTTTGCCCTTGCCGTCCTTATATAGTCTTGACCTAAAACATCTAACATAGAAGAGCGAATAAGCCGCGTTATGTAAGCTGTCGGATAAAGCGACAGGGTTATAATCGGTAAGATTAGTCCACCATCCGCATTACCATTGGCCGGCAGTACACCCAACCACACAGCAAACACCACCAGCAATAACGATCCCATTATAAACGAGGGCATCGAGACAAAGGCGGTGGTAACGACCATGATGACCTTGTCGATAATCTTATTACGCCTTAGTGCCGCAACTGAACCAAGCACAACCCCTACCACTAAAGCCAAACCAGCTGCCGATAAACCTAAAGGTACTGAAGTCTTAAGCCCATCGGCTATGACATCAATGACGTCACGTCCACGTTGCTTTAGTGAGGGGCCAAAGTCAAAGTGAAAAATGATGTCGCTTAAATAGGTAACGTATTGTTCAAATACAGGCTTGTCTAGACCATACTTAGCCTCAAGTGTAGCCTGCGCTGCTTCGGATAAAGCCTTCTCGCCTAAAAATGGACCGCCAGGAACAGCACGTGTGACAAAGAAAGTCACCGTTATAACTAACCAAACGGTAGCTATGGCAAGGATGATGCGCTTTGCTATATACCAAAGTGTTTTTGTATTCATTTCATTCCCACCTCATTAAATTCCCCAAAGCGATAGACACTTGTTTTAAAGGGAACATGTTAAGACTTTGTTTGCGAAAAACAAATTCTTATAGGCCTAAATGTAACATATACATCATATAATTGCTAGATTTTTTTCTGAAAACTTTTTAGCATTATTTTCATAAAATGCCGAGAATGAAAAGATTTCAAAACATGAGGATTAGATTATTGTTTTAGATAAGGCCAAAGTTAATAAGAGAAGTGTATAAACCATCATCTAGAACATCAGCTGTAATGGTATAAGCCTTACTCTTTAGTTCATCTACAGCATTAGCCATGGCAACGCCATACCTTACCGCATCGAACATCTGTAAATCATTATATCCATCACCATAAGCGTAGGCATCCTCTTTTGCGATGCCCAGTATAGCAAGTATCTCACTGATACCACTACCTTTAGATGTGTCTTTGATATTGAGGTCAAAGGAGTAGAGGTCTCCCTGTCTTGTGATTGTGACATAAGGACTAAGCTCATCATAAACAGACTTTACAAGGTCATCACTTTTAGGGATTGCCAGCATGGCAATATTGATAGGTAAGTCTTTGTTGTATCCTTCATCTCTATAACAAGATGACTCACCCCAGGACACGACAAATTTGTTATGCAAAGGCAATTTTATATCTTTAGTGTAGATGTGCTCTTGTGTCTCTAAGTAATAACAGCCACCTACCTTATCAGCAAAAGTGGCGATAGTTTCTTTACAGTCTTCGGTCATGACCTTAGAGAATAAGACCTTGCCATCAAGTTCACCATACGTCCCGTTGGCTAGAAGATAACCACTAGGCTCTAGCTCTTTAACACTAGTCGGCAAAAGACATTTAGACCTGCCGGAGGCAATAAAGACAAGGTGGCCCTTCTCTTTTAAAGACTTGAAAGCCTCTTTTGTCTTAGCGCTAGGAGCATCAAGACCACGTGAGCGGTCTATAATAGTTCCATCGATATCAACAAATACAATCTTTTTCATAGCCATGATGATATCAGATATCTAAGTCCTTGTATCTTTAAATTAACGCAAGTAAAAAGGCTGGGTGTCCAGCCTTTATGCGTTTGCTTCAATCTCTTTTAGCTTTGCTTCGTATTCTTTCATCTCTCTGTCATTGGCAAAGACAAAGTGACCAGGCCTAATCTCTTGTAAGATGGGCTTTTCACCCGATAAGTCCCGTTTAGACTCATCGTAGATGACAAGTTCCTTGGCCTTTTCAACACGAGGGTCAGGAATCGGCACAGCTTGTAAGAGTGAATGCGTATATGGATGTAAGGGGAACTTAAACAAGACATCCGTAGGTGCGATTTCTACGATACGCCCTTTGTGAATGACAGCTATCCTATCACTGAAGTAGCGAACAACCGATAAGTCATGCGCTATAAAGAGGTAAGTAAGACCGCGTTCTTGTTTGAACTTGTTCATGAGGTTTAACACCTGAGCTCTGATAGATACATCTAAGGCGGAGATTGGCTCATCAGCGATGATGAACTCAGGCTCCATAATCATAGCTCTCGCAATACCAATACGTTGTCTCTGTCCACCTGAGAACTCATGCGGGTAACGCGACTTATGCTCAGGTAATAGACCAACTGACTCAAGTGCCTCATCGACCTTAGCTTGCCTATCTGCTTCATCCTTATAAAGACCAAAGTTATATAGACCTTCAGACACGCAATAGTCGATTGTTGCCCTTTCATTAAGTGAAGCGGCTGGGTCTTGGAAAATCATCTGAATATTGCGGACAAGTTCACGATGCTCATCCTTAGTCAAATCACCACTTATCTTTTTTCCTTTGTAGATAATCTCACCATCGGAGATTTGGTTAAGGCGGATGATAGAGCGACCTATTGTCGTCTTACCCGAACCTGACTCACCGACTAAGGCAAAGGTCTCGCCTTTATAGATATCAAAACAAGCATTCTTGACCGCTCTAAAGCGTTTTTTGTTGTTGTAGAAAGAGACTTCTAGATGCTGAACCGACAGCAATACTTCACGCTCAGTGTTCGCCATAGACGCCTCCTTTCTTTGTAACATCGACCATCTTTTCGTGTAAATTACGGATGATTTCCGGTGGCTCAACCTTAGGGGCTCTGGGGTCTAATAACCAAGTCTTAGCGTAGTGGGTATCGGTAACCTTAAAGAAAGGTGGTTCTTCTTCAAAGTCAATCTTCATAGCGAAGTCACTACGTGGGGCAAAGGCATCGCCTTGAATTTCTTCAAAAAGACTTGGCGGTGTGCCACGTATAGCGAATAGTTCTTCGCCCTTTTTGCCAAGCTGGGGCAGTGATGATAGTAGACCCCAAGTGTATGGATGCTTAGGTGAATAGAATATTTCTTCAACACCACCATACTCTATGATTTGTCCAGCATACATTATCGCAACGACATCGGCGACATTGGCGACAACACCTAAGTCATGGGTGATATAGATAGTGGTAAAGCCATACTCAACCGATAAGTCTTTGATGAGTTTGATAATCTGCGCTTGAATTGTGACATCAAGGGCCGTTGTTGGCTCATCACAGATTAATATCTTAGGTCTACATGCTAGAGCAATAGCGATGACAATACGTTGGCGCATACCGCCCGAATACATAAAGGGATACTCGTTATAGCGGTTTTCCGCATCATGGATGCCAACCCTTTCCATAAGGGAGATAGCTTCTTGTTTAGCTTCTTCCTTGGACTTACCTTGATGCTTGATGATTACTTCCGAAATCTGATAACCAATGGTTCTAACTGGATTCAAGGAAGTCATTGGGTCTTGGAAGACGGTAGCAATCTTTTTACCACGAATGTTTAGCCACTCCTTTTCCGTCTTAAACTTGGCTAAGTCTTGACCTTCAAACCATATCTCGCCATTTTCAATACTACCATTGACTTCTAACATTCCTGTAAAGGTCTTGGTAAAGACAGACTTACCAGAGCCCGACTCACCAACGATAGCTACGACCTTGCCCTCTTCAAAATCGAAGGAGACACGACGAATAGCCGTTAGAACTCTATCCCTTACTTTAAACTTGACGACGATGTCTTTGGCCGACAAGATAACATTCTTCTTTTCTTCCATGGTCGCCTCCTAAATCATATGTGTCCGTGGATCACTGGCATCAGCCAAGGTCTGACCGACAATGTATAGTGATACGGAAATCAGGGCACTGAAACCGACTGGTATCCAGAATAGATATGAAGCCGATGTCATGTATGAAGAGTAGGTCTGAATAAGATATCCAAGCGATGCATCTTCTACCGTTAAACCAACACCGATAAAGGATAAGAAAACCTCATAAGATATGAAACTTGGAACATCTCTAGCTAATGATGTAACTATAACCGAGATGAGGTATGGTAAGACATTATGCGTCAAGATACGATGAAGTGGTGTACCTAGACATTTAGAAGCCAAGTTATACTCTCTATCGCGGATAATCATGACCTGAACACGGATAAAGTAAGCTGTTGAAAGCCAAGAGGTGCAAGACAGGGCAAAGACCAATTGCCAAATACCTTGACCTAAGACATAACTCAAAACCATGACCACCAGCATAAACGGAATATTAATAAAGGTATTGTAGACCTCAATCATGATATAGTCGAACTTCTTAGAGAAGCCCCAAACCATACCAACCGCAACACCGATGAAGTTAGTTATAAATGTAGCAGATAGAGCAACAATCAGTGAGTTTCGTGTTCCATACCACACCGCATCAAAGAGCGAATTGCCCACGTTATCAGTACCAAACCAATATTCAGCATTAGGACGTATAAAACGCATTGATGAGTTATTGATGTTAGGCATATTCGTGGGGCTATAGCCTGAGAAAATCGGTTGAATGAAGGCGGTCAAAATAACGACAGTGGCCACCACCAACATGAATATCGCTAGCTTCGATGAGAAGAACTTACGGAATACCGACCGCCAGTAAGAGTACTGTGGCGCCGATATGCGCTCAGAAGCCGTCGCATCAGCTTTAACAAATGTAAATCTATCATCCATAGTAGTCTAGCTTCCTTTCTTCATCGTGAGTTGAATACGCGGGTCAACTACCGTCATAAGCACATCGCCCAATAGTAAAGAGAATACCGATAGAGCTGTAAATATGAAGGTCAAAGTCAAGACCATGTGATTGTTTAGACCATTAATGGCGTCGGGCAACATCTTACCCATACCCGGTATCGAGAATACCGACTCAGTGATGACCGAACCACTAATACACAGGATAATAGATGATGGGATGCCATTAACGATAGGAATAATCGCATTCTTTAGTATGTGTTTGCGGAATATTTCCTTTTCCGATAAACCCTTAGCCCTAGCAAACTTAACATAATCGGAATTAGCTTGGTCAATCATATAACGCCTTGTCCATATGATTAGGCCCGAGGTCGAAAGTAGGGCTAGTATGATGATAGGCAAGATATACGACCTTATATCACCAAAACCCAGTTCAGGGAATTTCTCCGGTGTACCAAAGGCCCTACCAATCCACTTAACAAAATAGATAAAGGCCAAGGATGGCACGGCTATCATAAAGTTGACATAAGTCACACCAACCTTGTCTTGCCACTTGTCTTTGTGACGGGCCATGACGATACCCGCTGGTATCGATATGGCATAAGCTATCAGCAAGGCAATGACACCAAAGATATAAGATGTCGTTATCATCGATGGCGAATCCATATAGTAGTCACAATCGGCGTAGTTGTCATCAAAGCGTTGGGTATCCAAATGGTCAAGAGTTGAAGTTGCCTTATAGACACAAGAATACTGATTGATTGGCGAAGTCGTCGTCAGACCCGTTGGGAAGGTTTGTTCTATTTGAACCATTGTTCCCTGACCCGATGAGATGACTTCCATTGTGTCCATACCATCATAACTTGGGTAAGATTGACCGAAATCAAGTTTTATTACATTTTGGTGAATAAATGGGAAACTTGAGTCAATATAGATTTGATATTTGTATTCACAACCACTACAGGCAATAGCTGGAAGGCCATTTGAGCCAGTAGTAATATAATAACCACGTTCAAGGTCGGGATTATCATCATCCTCGACAGCCCAAGGATTATCTATACTAATGAGGTTAGTAAAGAAATTGATGACTAATTCCGGTATTGTATAATCTCTAGTCAGAAAACCGACATCAGATTGCGTATATTCGATATAGGTATAACCATTTGCTACGTATTCAGCGACTATCTCTTCATAGTCTGCCTCACCAGCAGCACAAGCCTCAGGGTCTTCACTAACAGCACAGAACTCGGATGGTGTGACAAAGTCGAGGTAACCCATTCTTTCCCATACTGTATACGAGTAGTTGGTTCTGAGGTCGCCAGAATACTTAGACAAGTTTGTATCGTACGATAGAATCCGTTCACGAGGTATCATAGTGTAAACCATGATAGTCGTTATCACCATAACGAAACAGATGGATAAAATACAGCGTAATAAACGCCCAAACACATATCTTTTCATATGCCTATCCTTTCATCATTAAATAAGGAGTCATCGGTATGGCCGATGACTCCTCACATCGATCCTTAAGTGTTTTTGCGATGATTAACGGTTAGCTTCAAAATCAGCATAAGCCGCTTCATACTGCTCGGTTGTCACGATACCCTCTTGAACCTTCATGTATACATACTTGTATTCACCAAGACCAACTTGCGAGTACTGTTGGGTAAATGGAACAATACGTGATACTAGGTAAGACCTCGTCTGCATATTGCCCGGGACTATAAGAGCGTGGGCAACTAAGTAAGCATCCGCCATAGCAAACGCTTCATAACGAGCATCTAAATCATCAGTGATGGCATCAGCGGCACGATATAGAGCCTCATACTCTGACCAACCGGTAGATTCCTTGATGGCTGCTGTCTCAGCAGTATCATCACTATCTAGTGGTAAACCTAATGTCTTCATAAAAGAACCGGCAGAAGTAGAGTAGATATCGACATATGTCTTAGGATCAGCGTAGTCTGGTCCCCAACCTGAGAAGTAGGTGATATCGTAGTCTTTATCGTCATAATCTTCACTATAGTATTGGAAGATATAGAATGTATCAATATCTACACCAACGAGATTGATGAGAATCATACCATTAGTATTTGTCTCAATAGAGTTCTTTAATGATTGAGCTCTATTTACATAAACCTCAGTGGAGTTGTTGATGTATGCCATATCAAGTGTAACAGGGAAAGATATACCCTCTGCTTCAGCAGCGGCAATGTATTCCATGACCGCATCAGTATCTAAGAATGGATCTTGACCATCTGATAGGTCGATTGTTTCACCCGTTATTTCATAATATGCCTCTTCAACTAGTTCACCATAACTGCGTCCATCGCTAGTAGTGACGATATCGGGACTACCGTTGAAGTTTCTCAGCATTGCTTCAGCTAATACTTCAGGAACAGAGACAGAGAAATAAGCAATACGATCAAATGCTGCCAAGAATGCCTTACGGAAGTTCTCATTTAGAATAGCGTTTCTCGTATTCTCCTTATCTTCCTCAGTTCTTCCCTCTGACGTGTATTCATAGGATGTACGGTTATAGTTGAAGTTGATGTTAAATATACTAGTATTTGATAGTTCCTCATAATAGTAACCGTCATACTTTTCTACATAATCATCAAAGTCTTCCCAGGCTGTTGATAGTGAAGCTTCATCATAAGTACCATTTTCAAAACCATTAATCGTTGCGTAGACATCTGATTCTTCACCAGTGTAAACCCAGAGTACTTCACTGATGTAAACTTCATCAACCATGTAGTAGCTTTCATTCTTGGTGAATCTAATCTGCGACTTAGAATCTAAGGCTGATAGTAAGAATGCACCGTTATAAAGAATTGAATCAATAGATAGTGAACCAAAGTCACAGTTGTTTACATCAGGATTACCAAGTGCACAACCTGTGCCTTGTGACTCTAAGAAAGTTCTATTGACAGGATAGAAGATAGCATAAGTGACTAGTGACTCCATATATGAGACAGGATCATTGAATGTGTACTGTACAGTATATGTATCAATAGCCTGAACTCCTACTTCAGAGAAGTCTGTCACAGTACCATCAACGTAGTTATTCAAATTGACTAAACCAGAGTCTGAAGTACCATCACCCTGTACAATGTATAGGGTCTGAGAGTTAAAGTCAGCGGCATGTTGCATTGCGGCGACAAAGTCATCAGCGGTAACTTCAGCATATTGTTCACCAGTGCTTGTTACCCAATAAACGCCTTCTCTTAGATAGAAAGTCCAAACAGTTTGATCTTCATTAGACTCCCAATCCACAGCTAGATTACCAACGGTATGACCATAACTATCATAACCCAGTAGACCATCGACTAGATTGGCAGTAACCTGGAAATCGATAGTGTATTGCGTTGTCAAATAGTCTAGCGTATTGGCGTCACTAGTATAAGTCAACGTAAGCGTGTCCTTTAATTCTGTACTCGTGTTAAAGCTAGTTTCTGAACTGGAGCTGCTGCAACCAACCATCGTTAGAAGCGTTAAAACAGCAAGTACTAGAGTTAAGATCTTTTTCATTTTCTCCTCCTTGCGTGAATGCATCAGCATTCCATGCAAACTATTATAGGTATTTATGAAAGTCTTTCAACCAAAGTAGTGCGTTATTCACATTTTT
>CAZXIB010000021.1:0-12267 GCA_964639815.1 uncultured Thomasclavelia sp.
CAAGTTAGAACTCAAATAACGATCTAACAAAAGAAAAGACCGCTTCATCAGCGATTATCATCTAAGTCGACCCTCACCATAAACCCTCCAGGGAAGAAGTAGAAGCAATGGTTCGACCAATACTCGTATGGTGGAGATGACGGGACTCGAACCCGTGTCCAAGAGTAGCCCCACGTATCGTTTTCTACAGTTTATCCTGACTTAGATAAGGCAGTCTATGGTGCAGGCAACCTGAGACTGGATTGGCCTTTTCGGTTTTCGGATGGTGAGATGTAGGCTAACTCACTTCTCCTATCCTGTGTGCTACGACGATAATTGGCCAGGACAGCAACTATCGAAGTTTTCGCAAGTCTGTTATTCGACTAAGCAGCGAAAGCTAATCTGTTATTGTTGTTAGCGTTTAGTTTAAGTTTGGTTATTAGGTAACCACTCCACTGCTTACGATACCCAGCTGAAACTTGTCGATGCCAAGACATCCCCAGGTACCTATATCTTCTAACGATCTGAACACTTTGTCAAATCGCCTGTTATAATCAATGCATCAGGAATAGTGGTCTGATATTAGAAATGGAGATATAAAAGATGGAACTAAGTATCATCGTTATGGTCTATAACGTAGCGCCTTATATTGAAAGATGTCTTGATAGTCTTTTAAACCAAGACTTAAAAGACTATGAAATCATCATCGTTAATGATGGCTCAACCGATTTAACACAACCCATCATTGACCGCTATGTGGCCAGTTACGAGCACATCCATAGTGTCATAACATCAGGCATCGGTGTAGGCCCGGCCCGTGATTATGGTCTTAAGTTTTCTAAGAGCGACTACTTTCTCTTCATCGATGGCGATGACTATATGAAAGAGGGAGCTCTAGGAATTATGCTAGAGAAGCTAAAGGAAGATGATGGGGATATTGCCATCTGTGATAGTCAATACTTTAGCGATAACAGTAAAGAGACTTATGTCAAAACTTGTGCAAGGAAGGTTACAGATGACATTAAGCGTAATCTCATCCTTGGCGATATCCATATTACCGCAAAGATTTTTAAGAGCTCGTTTTGGAAAGAGAATAATATATCATTCATGTCATCATTTCATGCAGACCTTTTGGTAGCGTTAAAGACGACATTTTTAGCTAAGCGCTTTGTCTATATTGAAGAGCCATACTATATGAGAAAAGAGGGCAAGGCCACCAAAGGTATCTGGGAGTTCTTGTACATATTCCCTATATTAGAAGATATCTATTCCTTCTTTAGTGCTAATGGTCTATTAGAAGAATATTACGATGAGCTTGAATTTTTTTATGTTGAACGATTACTAATCAATGGGTCTCAGAGTCTTTTGGATAACGATGAAGACTATCGACAGTTTATGAACGAGACCTATAAGATGATGAATCAGTTCTTTCCCAAATACACCAAAAACAAGTACCTAAAGACACTACTTACTAAGAATCAGCGCGCTTTATTGCGTCGTGAGAAGAAATTGGCTAAGGCGTTTTTGTAAAGAAATTAGACGTCTAAATCCCGTTATTCTAGAACTTACCTTTGATTAATCTCTGTTTAATGCTATCTCACGTCTGTCTAATTTACATCTAGGGGTCGGTCTGCTAAGATATCAAAGGCCAAAAGGAAAGATGTATTTATGAAAAAGAGTAAGAAACTTAGATATATAGTTCTAGGGGTCTGTATTACACCTCTAGTAGTGATAATGTCAATCTGCCTGTTTACAGCTTATAAATCTTTATCAGGAGCAAGTACTACAACAGGAATCGTCGATTCAATCGATGAATATGATTATCATTTAAGGGCCGACCCTACTGAACTTCAGGTAACGCTCTTTGAGGAATTGGCTGCTGCCCTCTACGCTGATGAGGTCGATGATGAGGAAGTAGCTGCTTTAATCGTTGAGAACTTCGTTGCTGATTTTTATACTTGGACTAACAAGATTAATCTATACGACATCGGTGGTATGTATTACGTCTATACTGAGCAAAGAGTCAATATTTACGACCAAGCCCGTGACACTTTCTATGTTAACTTAGATAACGCCATTCAAGAGTACGGATCAGAAAATCTAATTGAAATAGCTACGGTTGAAGCGACAGCTACCGTTTTAACTTCGGGTTATGATGTTGAAACAGATGATGAGACCATCCACTATGATGATGCCTATTATGTACAGTGTACTTTTACTTATACCGATAGTGAAATGGATACATCTAATCTTGCTACTTCGCAAGATTTCATTGTCATAAAAGATTCTGAGACGGGACGCTATGAGATTGTCGAGGCCTTAGGAGAGAGTACCGATGAAACAGAATAATAAGAAAAAACAGATTATCAGCTACATTATTGCTGCTTTGGTTCTGATAGCTAATTTATCAATATTAGCCTTAATCGCTATGGCTTGGATTTATAGCGGCATAGATGAAACAGCCTTTTATTCTATTGTGGGGGCACTGATTTGTGCCATCTTAATTCTTGATGTGGTCTTTGTCGTGTCTTACTTGTCTTGTAGTATGCGCATGAAGATGGCGACCTTCTTATTAGCCGTTATACTATTAGGCGGATCACTTTATGCCAACTACTTACTAGTTAGAGTCAATAATGCCCTATCAGGAATGATTAATTCTGATAGTGACCAATATGAAACCATTAGTGTCAGTGTCGTCACCTACAATAACGAAACTATAAGTTCTATAGAAGACTTAGAAGGTTTGACGGTCGGCCTTACCAGCACCACTAATGATGCTTCGCCATCAGCAGTTGGTAAAAGTAAGCTTGAAGAGGCTGGCATTAGCGTTGAATATGTTGAATACGAGAGTGTTGATGCCCTGATGTCTGGCCTTATTGCTGGGGAGATTGATTGTGCTTTATTGCCTAGTAGTTACGCTTCAATGTATGAAGACCAAGATGGCTATGAAGAATATTTAGATGCCATGACGGTCATTGAACAATGGTCGGAGGATGTCCTAGTTGGGCAAAACACCAGTAGCGATATCGACTTGTCCATGGATCCGTTCACAGTACTACTCATTGGTTATGCCCCTGAGTCAGATACCTATGGTCTAGCTGATACAATCATGTTGGCGACAGTTAATCCTAGAACGCTGACAGTCACACTAACATCAATTCCTCGTGATAGCTATGTTCAGATAAGTGGAACCAGCTCTTCACAGAAGATAAATTCTGCTCGTGCTATATCAAGACAGACGCTTATTGACACTGTTAGTGAGTTAATGGATATCGAGATTGACTTCTACATGGAAGTCAACTTCAAAGGTGTCGTGGCGATAGTCGATGCCTTAGGTGGTATCGAAATAAATTCAACAGCCGCCTTCTTAGCACAGAATTCTGATACAGAACGAGGTAACTACACGATTTGGATTGAAGAGGGTGTGCAATGGGCTGATGGTGAGATGGCCTTGGCCTTTGCCCGCGAGCGTTATGCTTTTGCCAGTGGCGACTATGACCGCCAACTTAACCAACAACAAGTCATCACCTCTATCGTATCCCGTTTACTTGAACTCAACGACATCAATGTCTTGGTCGATGTCATAGAGGCAGCTGGTGATAACTTGTCGACTAATCTATCAGTAGAGCAATTGACCAGCTTGTTTAGTTATGCACTGTCGATTTCTAACTACACGGGTCTAGATACCATGGATCTCATCGATATCCAGAATATGCGTGTTACTGGCTACTCTTCTTATTACTATGACTATGGTTCAGGACTGAGCCTTTGGATAATGATTCCCTATGAGGGCTCTATTGCGCAAAACTATGAGCGTATTCAAGATACCTTGGGTAATGTCGAACATGAGCAGATATCTTCCTTCACCTTCTCGGCTCAAGACCCTTATGAGCGAGGACAGTTATATGATGAGTACTTTGACGAAGTGCGCAATGACCCCGAAATACCAGAGCAGGTACCTGATTTCGTAGATGATGGTTATACCCTCTCGGAGATTACGGCATGGTGTTCAGAAAATGATATTGAGCTTGAGATTGTATATATAGATGAAAGTGATAGTCGCTATGATGCTGCTTTAGATGGGCAAGTTGTAGACCAAAGCGTCAGTAGTGGTACACTGGTTTCTAGAATTACCTCGATTACTATCTACATCGCCGAGAGCAGTCAGATACCAAACTTTGTCGGTTCTACTCTATCTACAGCACAGTCTTGGGCGAATAGGCATGGTATTGAGCTAAGCATCTCCTACATTGAGTCCAGTGATGCCAGTTATGATAGCTCGCTAGCTGGTACGATAGCTTCGCAAAGCCCAACTAGTGGCGATATTGCAGATTACAGCTATATCGAGATAGTCGTCTATGCTGAAAGCGAGACAGTTACTGCCTATGATGCGATTGGCCTTAGTTATAGCGCCGCTGTTAGCTGGTGTTCTACTAACGGCTATACTTGTAGCTTCTTAAACTCTAACAGAGAGACGGTAAGCAGTGGCACAGTGTCTGAACTTTGGGGCTACTACGATGACGGAACACTCTGGTTCATCATGGAATAAGGGAGGTCTTAGACCTCCTTTTAAACAAAGCGACATAACCCCTTATCAGTTATAATAATAGGTAGTACTTGTAGGAAGAAATAGATGGTAGAGATATTATTTGGAAGAGTGTGTAGCGGTAAGTCCACTTACGCCAAAGATAAGAAGGACGTAGTTATCTTAGAAGTTGATGCCCTTATAAATGAACTAGGACAAGAATGTGAAGGGCCAAAGAGGCACAGGGCCATAGAGGAGGCCATTATTCGCCAGTATCTAAAGCTGATAGTTAAACTTGATGAACTTGGTATTAATGCGATATTAGACCATGGCCTTTGGTATAAAGAAGAGCGCGACCTTATAAGAAAGACCTTAGATGATAAGGGTATAGCCTATCGTTTCTTGTATTTTGAGTGTCCATATGAAGAAAGATTAAGACGCTTAGAAAAGCGCAATGTCTTAAGCGCTAGACCCATACCAAAAGAGAAGCTGGCCTTCTTTGATACTATGTTTGAAGAGCTCGGCGAGGAAGAAGTATGCACTATCGTCAAATAGGTCGCTATATTGATATCGATACTAAAGGTCTAGATGTTAAGACTGTCAGTGATTTTTTAGAGATTATTCCATCACGACGTATGCGCCATATCGCTATTACCGAAAAGTGGATTTATCTAAATGACGCACCAGCGAAAGCCAATGACTTACTTAAAGGTCACTTGCGTATCAATCTATACCCTTATGAAAACGATGCTACTTATATTGAGCCGGTTGATGTCCTATATGAGGATGAGCTAGTCCTAGTAGTACGCAAACCTGCTCATCTTTTAGTTCATGATGATGGTGGCAAAGAGGCGACACTGACATCTATTGTAAATGGCTACTTAGCCTTGTCAAATGCTGGGCCAGCTTTTGCCATTCACAGGCTTGACTATTTAACGGAGGGACTAGTCCTATTTTCTAAGAGCCCCTTATTTCAAAGCTATTTTGATGTTGCACTAGCTAATAGAAAGATAGAGCGCAGCTATATGGCTATTGTATCTGGACGTATCGCTAGAAAGCTTACTATTGATAAGCCTATTGGTCGCGATAGACATAATCCCCAAAAACAGCGCATAAGTAAGACTGGTAAGGCTGCTAAAACAACCATCATTCCTATAAAGAAGACGCCATCTTATACGGTCTTAGAATGTCATATTGCCACTGGTCGTCGCCATCAAATAAGGGTTCATCTTGCCAGTATTGGCCATCCCATCTTAAATGACCCCTTATATGGTGAAGAGTCTAGTATATTGGGTGGTATGGGACTGTTGGCCTATGAGTTAAGGTTTCCTCATCCCTTAAAAGAAGAAGAGATAAGGGTGTCCTTACCCTTACCTAAGGCTTATGAGGATTTGCTATGAAGAAAGAGAAGACCAATGCCATGCGAATCTTAGACCGGGCTAAGATAGCTTACGAGGTCTTGTATTACGATATCGAGGCTTCTGACTTCGACGGTCTAAAGGTCGCTGAGATATTAGGTATCAATCCGGAGTCTTCTTATAAGACCTTGGCCCTAAAAGACAAGAATAATCTGATATTAGCTGTCATCCCGGTGACACTAAAGCTCGACCTAAAGAAGCTCGCTAAGGTCGTCGGTGCTAAGTCTGTGACCATGGTTCATGTCAAAGACCTATTGGTTACTGTCGGTCATACTAGGGGTAGTGTCACCCCTATCGATGTCAGGGCCAAACACAAGACTGTCTTCCACTGCTCCATCTTGGCACAAGAGACTATCGAGATTAGTGGTGGTAAGATGGGTGTCGGTCTAACGATCGGTTCTAAAGATATCATCAGTTTGTTACAAGCTAAGACAGCAGACATATGTAAGGAGGAAGACGATGTATAAAGCAGTATTTTTCGATTTAGATGGGACTTTAGTCCCCTGTGATACTAATGACTTCATCAAGGGTTACTTCAAGCTCTTGGTAAGCCATGTCTATGGCAAGGGTCTAAATATTGATGTCACCAAGATACCGGAAGACATCATGAAGGCCGTTTATGTCGTCATGGGCAATGATGGCACTAAGACCAATATGGATCTCTTCTGGGAGGCCTACTTCAAGCTCAACCCAATGGATGACGATGCTAAGAGAGTCTTTATGCAGGCCTGTGATGAGTTCTACAAGACAAGGTTTGAAGAGGCCGTAAGCTTACTAGCACCTAAAGAAAAGGCCATTGATGAGGTCATGGACTTTCTTGATGAGGTCATGGTCAAGAAGATTCTGGCCACCAGTCCCATCTTCCCGCGTTCAGCAACCGAAAAACGTATCCAGTGGATTGGTTATCGCTATACCGACTTCGACCATGTGACGACCCTTGAAAACTGTATCTATTGTAAGCCTGATGTCCGCTATTATAAGGCTTTACTGGACATGTTTGCCTTAAAAGCCGAGGATGTCCTTATGGTCGGCAATGACTTAAAAGATGATGTCGCTCCGGCACTGAAACTTGGTATGGATACCTTCGTTATCGACCGTTTCATTCTCAATGATGATGGGTCTTATGGGGGTTCGCGCGGTAGTTTTAGCGACCTATTACACTACCTCAAAAGTCATGTCCAATAATTCACATTTTTGCACATCATGCTTGCAAAGGGGGTAGACGATATCCTATAATGGCTGGGCAGGAGGAAATGCAAAAAATGAAGAAATTATTAGCTTTACTAGTATGTAGCCTTATGGTCTTCAGTTTAGTTGGTTGTTCAAGTAGCGAAACAGAAGACAGTGGCGACACCACAGAAACAACAACTTATCAAATGGGTGTTGGTCAATCAACAACCATCAGTGCTTCTGACTATTCTGAGGATTCAGAGTCAGGTAGTGCACAATTCAACACGACTTATGCTTTATTAGTCGTCGACAGTGAAGGTACTATCGTTGAAGTTCAGATTGACGTTGCCCAAAACACCAGTACTTGGGATGCAAGTGGCGCCGTCGTTACTGAGGGTCTACAAGGCACTAAGAAAGAGCGTGGTGATGACTACAACATGGCTAGCTCCTCAGCAATCGGTTTAGAATGGTATGAGCAGGTTGCAGCTTTTGAAGAGTACTGTGTAGGCAAGACTGTTGATGAAGTTCTAGGCATGGAATTAGAAGAGAATTCTTCTGGTTACATGGTATCAGTTGATTTAACTTCTAGTTGTACTATTGATGTAACAGAGTTCATTAACGCTATCGCTGATGCAGCTGAGCACTTACAAGAAGTTGAAGGTGCTGCTAGCTTTGGTTTAGCTTCGGTTACCACAGTAAGCACTTCAGATGCTAATGAGGATGCCAATGGTTCTATCCAATACAGCACCACTTATGCTGGTGTTGCGCTAGACAGTGATGGTGTTATCCTCTTAGTTGACTTAGACGTTGCCCAAAACACAGCTGCTTTCGATAACACTGGTGTTGTCACATCAAGCACTGTTATCGACTCTAAACAAGACCGCGCTGATCAATACAGCATGGCTAGCTCTTCACCAATCGGTTTAGAATGGTATGAGCAGGCTGCTGCCTTTGAAGAGTACTGTGTTGGTTTAACTGTCGATGAAGTTTCTGGTATGGAATTGACAGAAGATGGTGCACCAGCTGATTTAACTACAAGCTGTACTATCGATACTACTGAATTCGTAGAAGCAATCGTTAAGGCTTGCGAATAAGCAAGATTTAAACATTCATTGATTACTAAAAGGGCACGAGACTGTGCCCTTTTATTAGGCCAATTTTGCGCTATAATAGACCCATGCGAGCCATAGTTCAACGTGTTAAATACGCCAAATGTCACATTGGCGGTGAGGTATATTCTGAAATACAGCAGGGCTTCTTAGTCCTTGTCGGCTTTAAAGACAGTGATAGCGATATAGAAATAGCTAAGGTAGCTAAAAAAGTAGCTAAGCTTAGAGTCTTCTCTGATGAAGAAGGCAAGATGAATAAAGACCTAGAATCTATAAGTGGCGAGATATTATCAATATCGCAGTTTACCCTATATGGTGATTGTGCTAAAGGCAATAGACCAAGCTTCATAGAGGCAAAGGAACCTACATTGGCTAGCACTATGTATGACAGCTTTAATAAAGAGCTTAGAACTTATGGTATAGAAGTGAAGACAGGTATCTTTCAAAGTGATATGCAGATCGAATCGGTCAATGATGGCCCTGTTACCATCATCATTGATAGCGACACCTTATAGGGAGGCCTTATGATACTTTATGGTAATGAACTAGCTAAACGCCTCAAAGAAGAATTAAAAGCGAAGTTAGAGGGTCTTACAAAAAGGCCTGGGCTCGCCGTTATTTTAGTAGGCGATAATAAGGCCAGCCTTTCTTATATCCGCTCTAAAAAGAAGGCGACAGAGGAGGTTGGAATGGACTTCTATTTCCATCATTTACCTAAAGATTATGGTCAAGAAGCCCTAATAGAGCTAATAGAAATGCTTAATGACGATACAAAAATCGACGGCATCTTGGTACAACTGCCCTTACCCAAAGGCTATGATGTCAATACGATATTAGAACATATCCGCCCTGATAAGGATGTCGATGGTTTAACAGAGGCAAATGTCGGAAAAGCTGCCTTAGGCCATAATGGGCTAGTGCCTTGTACAGCACTGGGTATTATGGAAATACTAAAGGCTATGGATGCACCTATCAAAGGCCAGCATGCCGTCATTGTAGGGCGATCTGATTTAGTTGGTAAGCCCACTGCTCGGCTTTTACTAAATGCTGATGCGACGGTTACAGTTTGCCATTCACTTACCCAAGACTTAAAGTCTATTACGAAGACTGCCGATATATTAGTCGTCGCTATTGGCAATCCGTGCTTCATTGACGCTTCTTATGTCAAAGAGGGGGCATATGTCATCGATGTGGGTATAAACTATGTCGATGGTAAGATATGTGGTGATGTCGACTTTGATAGTGTAGCTCCACTAAGTAAGGCGATAACACCAGTACCAAAGGGTGTTGGGCCAATGACGGTCTGTGCCCTTATGATGAATGTATATAAGGCTTATTGCCTACATCAGGAGGACTATGGTAACAGGATATAAACTAAATGATGTTGTTCAAATGCGCAAAGACCACCCCTGTAAGAAGAGTCATTACTGGACGATTATTCGTCTTGGTGCTGATGTCAAGATTAAGTGCATGGGTTGTGGAGCAGTCGTCATTATGGATAGACCAGAATTTGAACGCAAATGTAAAAAGATAATAGAGCCCTCAGCGTAGGCTCTTATAGACTTCATCTAAGGCCCCGAGTAGTTCTTTCGGTAAGACGTACAAGGGGTCTTTATTAATGTGGCCAGCGGCATTATGAACGTAGGTGGCAACAATAGAAGTGTCTAGTGCTTCAAGGCCTTGAGCCCAAAACCCAGCCACTAGACCACACAAGATATCACCAGAGCCACCCTTAGCTAGACTACTAGTAGGTCTATCTAGGGTATAAGATGTTTCGCCTTTTTGGATTATAGTCTTGGCTGACTTTAAGATGAGGGTAATACTCGTATACTTAGTACAAAAGTCTTTGGCAACACCATATGGGTCATCCATTATCTCTTCAAGCGATAGACCTGTTACATAGGACATCTCTTTGAGGTGCGGCGTGATAATGACTTCTGATTTAATATCATCGAGCATATCCTTGAGGTAGTATAGGCCATCGGCATCAATAATAATCTTCTTTTGTGTTTTCAAGACATCACGAAGATAAGCCTTAGTAGCCTCTTTTCTTCCCATACCATTACCAATGGTGATGATGTCGTAGTTCTTATAGGCCTTAGAAAAGTCCTTATAGCTAAGAAAGCCATCCTCATCACTTGGCCCGCACATCTTCATGGCATAGTTTGTATTGATGGCAAGAGGCAGGTATATGGCCTCAGGTATTAAAAGGGTTAGAGTGCCTACACCACTGCGATAAGCAGCTTCACTAACTAGTTCAATGGCCCCGTGCATGGACTTACTGCCACCAATGGCTAGTACCTTTTGATAGCTTCCTTTATGGGCTAGTGGATTACGCTTAGGAAATAAGTCTTTTACTAATCGCTCATCTATCAACATACTTTCATTATAGGCCTTTTTCTTCTATTCATTAAATGACTTATCTAACATTCATCTAACCAAAGTTCGACTAAAATATAGTCGATGAAACTGCTAATTATTGAAGATGAAAAAGACCTAAACTATGCCATGACTAAGGCCTTACGCAAGGCTGGCTATGCCGTAGAGTCAGCATATGATGGAAGGGAGGGTTTAGACATACTTGCTCAGCAGGTCTTTGACTTAGTGTTATTAGACCTCAATCTTCCTAAAATTGACGGTATCGAAGTCTTGCGAAGGATAAGAGAGAAAGACTTATGCCTTAAGGTAATAATTGTATCAGCTAGATCGAACATCGATGACAGGATTGAAGGTCTAGACCTTGGGGCTAATGACTATGTGATAAAGCCCTTTGACTTCAAGGAACTTGAGGCAAGAATAAGAACAGCCTTACGCATGAACTATCAGTCTTTACCCACCCTTTTAGTGATTGGAGACATAAGCCTGAACACCAATACCAAAGAAGTAAAGGTGGCAGGTAAGTCTATTGATTTGACATCAAAGGAGCTTGGTATTCTAGAGTACTTAATGGTTCATAGGGGTCGGCTAATCTCTAACTATGAGCTTTTTACTCACGTTTGGGAAGGAAGGATTGATAACTATACTTTCACCGATACTCTCAAGTATCACATCCATACCCTCAAACGCAAACTCAGCCAAAATACCCACAAGGACTACATCATGAATAAACGCAACCAAGGCTATCGTCTAATAGAGTATGATGAATAAGCTCAATATTCGCTTACGCTTAGCCATTATGGTTGGCATTATTATCTTTGTCTTTTCGATACTGATATCACTAGTATCAGCTTTTAGCATCTCCCGTAATATTGAAGGCGCTATGCATGTCGTCTCCAGCAACATCGATAATATCGAAACTATCGACATAGAACTCGGCCCTAGTGCCTTTGTAAAGGATGGCGATATTACTTCTGACATGTTTGATTACAGCGGTACCCTATCCATCTTTGGTGAAACTTATCGCAATCTCCTCTTTGAGAACCTCTTGATTGCCCTAGCCTTTGGCATTGCGGGATTTATAATAGCTTGTCCTTTAAGCGGACTATTACTTAGACCCTTTAAACGTCTAGCTGAAGATATAGCTAAGGTCAATGAGGATAACTTGGGTGTACCACTTCCCATCGCTAATCAAGATGATGAAATTGGTCAAATTAAACAAGTTTTTAACGCCCTTACTAAGCGTCTTGAAACCATTCTTATAAGTCAGGCTAGCTTTACCAGTAATGTCGCCCATGAACTAAAGACACCCTTAGCGGTTATAAAGATGTATCCGGCTACACTAGATGAGAAAAGTACCATCAAAGACTACCAAGAAGTCTTAGCAGTTACCGATAAGAACATCGATAGAATGATAGATTTAGTAGATGACCTATTAACCTATGCCAATAACAGTGATGTCCGCTATAAGATGGTTAGACCAGCCGATATCATTGACCGCTGTCTAAGTAACTTAGAACCGCTTATAAATCAAGCTGGCTTACATGTCCATAAGGATGTGAGCTATGAGGAACAATATACCAGTGAAGAACTACTACAACACATCATTCATAATATTCTCGCCAATGCCACCCGCTATAACAAGCAAGGTGGTGACATATACATAAGTTATAGTAATAAAGATCTCAGT
>CAZXIB010000022.1:0-12253 GCA_964639815.1 uncultured Thomasclavelia sp.
GAATGGCTACTTAAACATGAAGCCACAACAATCCTACAAAAAAAGATACAGGTATCTAAAACCTAGTATCATAGTCTATAGCTAGATATACAAAAGGAGACCAAATGATAAAAGAAAGACTGAATCAATTACGTACCAAAATGCATGAGAATGACCTTGATGTCTACTATCTAAATACCCAAGACTATCACATGTCTGAGTACATACCTGAATATTTTAAGACATTACGCTATTTCTCTGGTTTTACGGGGTCTATGGCAACATTAGTAGTAAGCCTTGAAGAGGCCATCATCTTTGTCGATGGTCGCTATCACCAACAGGCCGAAAAAGAGTGTGAGCCTTATGGCTTATCCGTTATGAAACTTGGCACTAAAGGGGCCATAACTAGCGAAGCCTATCTTAAAACTAGATGTCAGGGCATGACTATTGGTCTTGATGGAAGGTGTGTTGATGCTGGTTTAGTGAAACGCCTTAAGGATGAGGGTCTTGATATAAAGAGTATCGACATCTATAGTGACATCTATGCCGATAGGCCAAGGCTTACTAGCGATGCCTTATATGAGCTTGACGTCAAGTATACTGGTTTTACTAGAGCGCAAAAGCTCGATATGTTGAGACGGATTTTCGCTAAGCGAGTCCATGTGCTAACTGACCTTGTATCCATTGCCTATGTCTTGAATCTAAGAGGCAACGACATCGCCTATACACCAGTTTTTATGTCTTATATGGTTTTTGATGATGAAGATGTCTATCTCTTCATTGATAAGTCGCGCTTATCAGATGTCTTATTAGAGGGGCTCTTTCGTGATGGGGTCATAGTTAAAGAATATGACGACTTTTATGATTATCTTAAAACTATCAAGAATAAAGATATCTTATTAGATGAGAATAAGGTGAATTGGAAAGCCTACTCTAATCTTGATAAGTCTAATCGCCTCATCAATATGCGCTCAGTCATCGAAGAGATGCGCTCTATCAAGAATACTGTAGAGATAAAAAACGCTATCCAAGCCCACATCTGGGATGGTGTCGCTATGGTTCGCTTTATGAAGTGGCTCAAGGAGAGCGATATGGAAGGTTTAAGAGAGAGCGATGTCAAGAGAAAGCTAAACCGCTTCCGTTTAGAATACAAAGCCTTTGACCTCAGCTTTAACGCTATTGTAGCCTATGGGGCCAATGCAGCTATGATGCACTACAGTCCCGAAGAAGGTGCAGATGCCGAGCTCAAAAACGAAGGCATCATACTAGTTGATAGTGGTGGTCAATACTTAGAAGGAACTACCGACATCACTAGAACCTTTGCCTTAGGGCCTGTCTCAGATAAAATAAAGCGTCATTTCTCATTAGTACTCAGATCAATGCTTAACTTACAAGACCTAAGATTTCTATCAGGTCTTTCGGGTAATCAACTCGACATAGTTGCCCGTAAGGACTTATGGCATGAAGGTATAGACTATCGTTGCGGGACAGGTCATGGTGTAGGACAGGTTCTATCGGTGCATGACGCCCTACCAAGAGTCGTCTACAGCATAACAGCCGATAGTAGTGAAGTATTAAGACCAGGGCAAATCTTCAGTGATGAACCCGGGGTGTATTTGCCTGGCGAGTATGGTATACGTTGTGAGAACTTACTACTTTGTAAAGAGGTCGAAAAGAATGAATATGGTATATTTTTAGGCTTTGAGGCCATTACTCTAGTACCCTTTGATTTAGACCTCATCGATAAAGAGACTCTAGGTGAAGATGGGGTTAGACTACTAAATGCTTATCACAGTAAGGTTTATGATACTTTAGCACCTTATCTCGATGAAGAAGAGAAAGCCTATCTACAAAAGGCGACAAAGGCGATATGAAGATAATTAATTGGAATGTTAATGGTTTAAGGGCCTGTCTAAAAAAAGGCCTTAAGGATTTTATCACTCTAGAAGACCCAGACATCATCGCCTTTGAAGAGACGAAGATGCAAGAGGACCAATTAACCGAAGATTTCCCAGGCTATCATCGTTATATGAATAGTGCTGAGCGTAAGGGTTATAGCGGAACAATGATTTTAACCAAAGAAAAACCCCTCAGTGTCATCTATGACATTGAAGGAGATGACCATCCATTAGAAGGTAGGGTCATCACTTTAGAATATCCAGACTTTTACTTTGTCTGTGCCTACGTGCCCAACTCCCAAGATGGTCTAGCTAGACTTCAATATCGCATTCATTTTGAAGAGGACATGCGCAAGCACTTAAAGAGTTTAGACGCCAAAAAGCCTGTCATTTATACTGGTGACCTCAACGTAGCTCACAATGAGATAGATCTAAAGAACCCTGATACCAATCACTTCAATCCCGGCTTTTCTGATGAGGAGCGAGCTGAGTTTCAAAAGCTTCTAGATGAAGGCTTTATTGATACCTTTAGACATCTCTATCCTGAAACCGTTAAGTACAGTTGGTGGTCTTATCGAACTAGAGCCAGAGAGCGGGGCATTGGTTGGCGTATTGATTACTTTGTGGTGTCGAAGCGTCTTATGTCAAAGGTTAGTGATGCCCTTATCTATGATGAGGTGATGGGCTCAGACCATTGCCCAGTGGGGATAATATTATAGGAGGATAAAGTAGTGGTAAAAGACTTCATCGAAAAGAATAAAGAAGCGATGGTAGAAGATCTGGCTAAGCTAGTAGCTTATCCATCGGTCTTCGCTACAGATGAAAAACCTTTTGGTAGAGATAATCGTCTAGTCTTAGATGAGGCACTAGCTATGATGGAAGGTGTTGGTTTAAAGACTACTAACCTAGATTACTATTGTGGCTATGGTGAAGTAGGTGCAGGGGATGAGGTAATTGGCATCTTAGCTCATCTTGATGTCGTACCAGCTGGTACTGGTTGGTCTTTTGAGCCATATAAATTGACGATGAAAGATGGTGTTGTGTATGGTCGCGGTGTCTCTGATGACAAGGGAGCTGTCGTTGCCAGTATCTACGCCCTTAAGTACTTAATCGAGTCTGGCTATAAGTTTAATAGGCGGGTACGTCTTATTACTGGTTGTAATGAAGAAAGTGGTTCTCGTTGCATTACTCATTATGTAGAAAAAGAAGGGCACATCGATATGGGTTTTACACCAGATGCTGATTTCCCGGGCATTTATGCAGAAAAGGGTATGATAGCTGCTACACTGAGGGCTAAGCCTTCTAAGGTCTTATCACTAGATGGTGGCACAGTCTCCAATGTCGTCTGTAAGGAAGTAAAAGCTAAGGTTGTTGCCGACTTTGATGTGACTAAGTTTAAATCTTATCTCGACAATAAAGATATCCGTTATGAAATTGAAGATGGTGATGTGCTAAATATCGTCGTCTATGGTAAGGCGGCCCACGCTTCCTTACCTGACCTTGGTGTCAATGCCATCGAAGAATTAATGGCGGCATTATATGTAGCAGGACTTAAAGATGCCCTTGTCGACTACTTCCACAAGTTTATCGGCACTGATAGTCATGGTAAGCTCTTTGGGGCTGAAGACCTCTATGATGAACACAGTGACCTGACCTTTAATCTTGGTGTTGCTAAGACAGATGAAGAGATAGAGATTAGTGTTGATTGTCGCTTTCCTGTTACTAGAACTTCTAAGGAAGTACTAGATGTCATGGCTAAGCTTGATACTAAAGATGTACGTTTCGATGTTATTGCACCTGTTGAGCCACTCTTCTTTGATAAGGACATGCCAATGATAAAAGCTTTAAAGGCGGCATATGCTGAAGTTACAGGTGACTTTACATCAGAGATTAAGGCTATTGGTGGGGGGACTTATGCCAAGGCCATCCACAACTGTATTGCCTTTGGTTGCGAGTTTGCGGGCAAGGACGCACACATCCATGATGCTGATGAGTGTCTAGAGTTAATAGACCTCTATAAACAGGTTGAGATATATATCAAAGCTATTCAGAACTTAAATGAGGTGGGTTATGAAGGATAAGATGGCTCTCATCTACGACTTTGATAAGACCCTTTCGCCTAAGGATATGCAGGACTTTCATCTCACTAAGAAATTAGGTTACAAAGATGAGGGTGCTTTTTGGGAAAAGTGCAATTCCCTATCTAATGAACAAAATATCGATAGGATACTGGCTTACATGTATCTTTTGGCTCGTGAAGATAAGTCGATGACCCAAGAGTCACTGCGTGAGGAGGGGCGGTACATTGAGCTTTTTAAGGGCGTTGATACTTGGTTTGATAGAGTTAATGAATATGGCACTTCACAAGGACTTGAAGTAGAACACTACATCATATCAAGTGGCATAAAAGACATTATCTTAGGAACTTCGATTGCCGACAAGTTTAAGAAGATTTATGCCTGCTCCTATTACTTTGGCGAAGATGGCCATGTCAAGTGGCCAGCCCGTGTCGTCAATTATACGACCAAGACCCAATACATCTTCCGCATCAATAAGGGTGTCCTTGATGAAACTAATGACATCGACCTCAATAAATCAACCAAAGACGAAGACAAGTACATCCCCTATGATAGGATGATATATTTTGGTGATGGTCTTACCGATGTTCCTAGTATGAAGGTCGTCACTGGTTTTGGTGGCACCTCCATCGCTGTCTATGGGCAAAACGCTAAAGACAAGACAGCCGAGAATCTAGCTAAAGAACTATATGAAGACAAGCGCGCTACCTTTATGGCTAAGGCTGACTACAGTGAAAAAAGCAAGATAGAGAAGATTGTCTTTGGTATCATCGACCGTATCGCCACTGACATCAAGCTCAATAAATATCGTGACTAGTCTTAAGGTGTTAAAACAGTCTTTTTGGGATTTGTTGTAGTATAATAATTTGGTGACTAAGCATATGATGAGTGAAGTTATCAAAATAGCGATGGCCGATAAAGAGACCATTGAATATGGTGGTAAGACCCATAGAGTAAACGACAGTTTTAAGACCCTGTGCAAGAAGATTCTTAGACTCTATCAGCTTTGTATTGCCATCATGGTCGTCATCGGCATCAATGTGGCTCAATTACTGGGCTCGCAAAGCTTTATCGGTGACATGATTATGGTATTGATATTATTGGCCCTACTTCATCTCATTTTTAACATCGTATCCAAGCGGGCATTCAAGAGGGTCTTTGGGGCATGAATAGTATCGTCTTTGACATCGTCTTGAACATCTTAGCTTGGTCAGTGACGATATTTTTACTAATTGCTGGAAAGAAGGTCCGCTATGAGTGCAAGGCTGGTGGACGTTACATCATACCCGTCCTCTTTTTTGTGTGTGGACTGATATCCTTTATTCGTTACATGGACATACTTTCACTTGTTACCTTCATATCTTTAACCTTGTCTGGTGGTCTATACTCGGTTATACCAAGTGGTCTTGGCGAAGATGCCATCATCATAAGAGGCAGACAATTCCCTTATGACAAGATTGAAGATGTCCATTATGAAAAAGGTGATAAGCGCATAAACGTCAGTTTTGTATATCGAAGACGTACCCGTTTTCTCTTCCTTGACTTTAGCCAAGAAAGAGACTTTAAAGACATCATGAGTAGAAAGATAAAGAGGTGATTGGATGATAAAAGTATATATCGTTTCTGGGTTTTTAGGTGCTGGTAAGACGACCTTCATCAAGAAGCTATTAGAAGCTAATCTTTTTGAAAGACCGATGCTTATAGAGAATGAGTTTGGTGAGATTGGTATTGATGGTGCTCTCTTTGATAGTGGTTTACAGGTTAAAGAGATAAACAGTGGTTGTATATGTTGTAATTTAAAAGGTGATTTATCATCTGTCCTTAGCGACATCAAAAAGATGGATGTAAAGGAGATTATCATAGAGCCATCAGGAGTTGGAAAACTATCAGAAGTAATGATGAGTATTCTTCATGATGATGACTTAAGACTAGTCAGTCATATCTGCATCGTCGATACTAAGAAGGCTCTTTCTTATCATCGTAACTTCAAGGAGTTCTTTGATGATCAAGTTATTGCCGCCAATTCAATCATCCTTTCTAAACTTGAAGAATGCGAAGGCGAAAAAGTAAAAGAAGTCGTGGCTATGTTAGAAGGGCTCAATGATGAAGTAGAGATACTTACTGAGCCTTATCGTGACATGGATGCTAGGGAACTATTGGCAAGAATTACCGCTAATGTCTGTAATTGCTTAGAGTGCGCTGGTTGTATCGATACTTCTGACCTCAATGAGAAGTGTCATCATGAGCACCATCATCATCACCATCACCACGATGCTGACGAGGTCTTTGTTGCCTATAGTTTTAATACCCAGCGCACCTTTACAAAACAAGAGCTCATAGCGATATTAGAAGAAATCAAAGATGAAGTCGTTCGTCTTAAGGGTATAGTTGGTGGCGATAGGCATGCCTTCTACTTTGATGTCAGTGGTGATGACGTGCTCGTATCACAAATCAAAGCTGATAAGACTGGCATCATAACAGTCATTGCGACGGACATCGATAAAACGAAGTTAGAGGACTTATTCAAGTGAATATCAAACCTCTTTACATCTTTAATGGGCTATTAGACAGTGGTAAGACAACAGTCATTAAGGAAACACTCAATGACCCGCGTTTTAATGATGCCACAGACACCAACCTAATCATCGCCTTTGAACAGGGTGAAGAAGAATATGATAGAGAGTTTTTAAACGCTACTGATACTGCGGTCGTCTACCTTGATTCTATAAGGGATTTGACTTTAGACAAGATGCAAGAGCTTGAAGAAACGCGCGACTACGATAGAATCATCTTTGAATGCAATGGCTTAGATGATGTGGGAGCGCATCTCGCTGAGGTGGGTTTAATACCCTCTTGGGAAATCGCCCAGATTTTAACAGTCGTCGACGCATCGAAGTTTCGTCTTCAAAGTCTAAATCTCAGACAGTTTATGTATAACCATCTCAAGATGACAGAGTGTGCCATCTTAAATCGCTTTGACGATACAGAAGACTACCTCTTCATCCGCAACAACATCAAAGCCATCAACCCTCATGCAGAGTTAATATTTGAAGATAGTAGTGGTGATATTCTCGAGTTTGAAGAGACGGATATCATCGATATAAGCCAAGACCCCATCGTCATTGCCGACTATGACTATGGTCTTTGGTATATGGATGCCGCCTATAATCCTGACAAATACGACAATAAGCATCTCATCATTAACGTCAAGTTTTTAGAGGATTTACCCAGGTATGAAGAAGCTTGTATCATGGGTCGTAGGGCTATGGTCTGTTGTGCTGATGATATCGCCGATATCGGCATAACTTGTGTTGGCATCCCTAAAAAGGATATTGATAGAGATAGTTACTATCAGTTAGAAGGTATCATTCACTGCATCGATGATGAGGAAGGCTATAAGACCTGTCTATTCTATGTCGACAGAGTAAACAAGAGTATCGCGCCAAGTGAGGATTTAGTGACATTTAACTAGTATGGATATTATTGAATTATTAAAAGCGGTGCTCTTTGGCGTCGTTGAGGGCATAACAGAATGGCTACCAATATCTTCAACTGGTCACATGATTATACTAGAAGACCTCATTGGCCTTGATGTATCAGAAGACTTCTGGAGTTTATTTCTGGTCGTTATACAGTTGGGGGCTATTTTGGCTGTTGTAGCGACGATGTTTAAAAGGATTAATCCCTTTGTCTATGATGATGGCCTAAAGATGCGCAAGTCAACGGTTAAGCTTTGGCTTAATATCATCATTGCCTGTATTCCAGCGGGGATTGTTGGTGTTTTCTTTGATGACTTCTTAGAGACCTATCTCTATAATTCTTATGTTGTGGCACTCATGTTGATAGGGTTTGGCGTTGGCTTTATCATCATCGAAAACAAATCTAAAAAAGAAGACCGGGTAAGTAAGCTAAACGAACTAACATATAAAGATGCCTTTATTATTGGACTATTTCAGCTTATCGCCGCCATTTTCCCGGGCACTAGCCGTAGTGGGGCGACTATCTTAGGTGCTCTTACGATTGGCGTCAGTCGCTATGTGGCAACAGAGTTTACTTTCGTCTTAGGTATACCCGTCATGTGTGGGGCAAGCTTACTTAAGATAATAAAAGTAGGGCTAAGTTTTACTATTGAAGAATATCTCATTCTTATCATCGGTATGGTCTCAGCCTTTGTCGTTTCTATCATCGTCATAAAGGTACTACTAGGTTATGTCAAAAACCACGACTTTAAACCTTTTGGTTACTACCGTATTATCCTAGGTGTCCTTGTCTTATTGTATTTTGGATTTTGGCGATAAATCCAGATATGATAAACTTAGCTAAATGAGTAGGAGATTATGGGACTATTAAGCATCTTCAAACGCAAGCGGCCTAAAGAGCCGGTTATTATTGCCATTCATGGCTTTGGCAAAAGACGCACTGATGAGTATGGCCCTTTGGTTGAGCGTTTAAAGGATAGTTACGACATCCGTTTGCCTGAACTTTTTGACCAACGCTTCCCTAGTGACAACATCTGGTATAACTGGGTCTCACGAGCAGAAGAAGAGGTTGTCAAGGTCAAGAATGAAAAGCGGGAAATCATTCTGATTGGCTATAGTATGGGTGGTGTAATTGCTACTTATTTAGCCAGCAAGTTTGAAATAAAGAAGCTCATCTTATTAGCGCCAGCCTTTGAATATCTAAAAGTGTCGACAGCTACAGGCTATGCCTTTGGCCCCAAGTACCCCGAAGATGATAAATATGCACCACTACCACCAGAATACCTCGCTACCTTTGTGGATGTCGTCAATAATTGTCGTGATGGCATTGATGGGGTTAGCTGTCCAACCTTATTTATACATTGCATAGGCGATGCCCTTATACCACATACGGTTTCGCTTAAATATTATCGTCGCCTCAACATCAAGGACAAGCAATGCATCCTAATAGCCGATGGAAGCCATCGACTATTAGAAGACCCGGTATCGGAATCGGTTGTCTTAGATTTGATTGAGTCCTTTATTACCGAAAAGATAAAAGTTAATAGCTAAGGCACTAAAAAAGCTCTGAGATGAATCAGAGCTTTTTGTTGGGTTTTGTGTAAATCGCTTATTTAATGACTTCGGTAACGTTACCTGAACCGACAGTTCTTCCACCCTCACGGATAGAGAACTTAGTACCATTCTCAATAGCGATAGGTGAAATGAGCTCAACAGTCATTTCAACGTGGTCACCAGGCATAACCATCTCTGTGCCCTCAGGTAGAGTGATAACACCAGTAACGTCAGTTGTACGGAAGTAGAACTGTGGACGATAGTTGCTTACAAATGGTGTATGACGACCACCCTCTTCCTTAGTTAGGATGTAGACCTGAGCTTTGAAGTTTGTATGCGGAGTAACTGTACCAGGTTTAGCTAGTACTTGACCTCTTTCAACTTCATCACGGTTAACACCTCTGAGTAGTGCACCGATATTGTCACCAGCTTCAGCTTCATCAAGCTGTTTGTGGAACATCTCTAGACCAGTAACGACAGTCTTGCGTGTTTCCTTAATACCAACGATTTCAACTTCATCGTTGACGTGGGCAACACCACGCTCAACACGACCTGTGGCAACAGTACCACGACCTGAGATAGTGAAGACGTCTTCAACGGACATAAGGAATGGCTTATCAGTCTCACGAACTGGGTCAGGGATATATGAATCAACAGCATCCATCAACTCATCAATCTTTGAAACCCAAGTAGCGTCATCCTCAAGAGCCTTTAAAGCAGAACCGCGGACAACAGGTGTATTGTCACCATCGAAACCATATTCGTTGAGTAGTTCGCGAACTTCCATCTCGACAAGATCGACTAACTCATCATCGTCGACCATATCACACTTATTGAGGTAGACAACGATGTGAGGAACACCAACCTGTCTGGCTAGAAGGATGTGCTCACGAGTCTGTGGCATTGGGCCATCTGTTGCAGCAACGACAAGGATAGCACCATCCATCTGAGCAGCACCAGTAATCATGTTTTTGACGTAGTCAGCATGTCCTGGGCAGTCAACGTGGGCATAGTGTCTCTTATCTGTCTCATACTCAACGTGAGCTGTATTGATAGTGATACCACGAGCCTTCTCTTCCGGAGCCTTATCGATTTGATCGTAAGCCTGGAATTCAGCCTGACCGCGCTCAGCTAATCTTTTAGTGATAGCGGCAGTTAGTGTGGTCTTCCCATGGTCAACGTGTCCAATAGTTCCGATATTTACATGGGTTTTAGATCTGTCAAATTTTTGTTTTGCCATTTTTAGAATCTCCTCCTAATTTCTTAATAATCTTAAAATAATCGACACGAAAATTCAATGTTATTCTTTCGCGTTTTTCTTGACGATTTCTTCAGCAATCGACTTAGGTACTTCTGAGTAGTGATCCATCTGCATGACGTATGTACCACGACCCTGAGTAAACGACCTCAAATCAGTCGCATAACCAAACATTTCTGATAGTGGGACATTAGCTCTAACGACGATGGCATTACCACGTTCTTCTTGGTCTTTGATTTGACCTCGACGCTTTGTGACATCGCCCATGACTGAACCAAGGTACTCAGTTGGGGCAACGACTTCGACATCCATAATAGGTTCAAGGATGACAGGACGACACTTCTTAGCCGCCTCTCTCAAAGCTAAACTAGCTGCCATCTTGAAGGCCATTTCGGAAGAGTCAACTTCGTGTGATGAACCATCGAATAATGTCGCCTTGATATCGACAACTGGATAGCCAGCGATGAGTCCGTTCTCTAAGGCCGCTACTAGTCCTTCTTGAACTGGTTTGATGTATTCACGAGGTACACTACCACCGACTACTGCATCAATAAACTCAAAGCCTTTACCTTCTTCATTGGGTTCAAACTTAACCCAGACATGACCGTATTGACCACGACCACCTGACTGTCTAACAAACTTACCTTCACAATCAGCAGCCTGTCTAATCGTCTCACGGAAGGCGACTTGTGGCGCGCCGACATTGCATTCGACCTTGAACTCACGTTTCATACGGTCGACGATGATGTCAAGGTGCAACTCACCCATACCAGCGATAATCGTTTGACCAGTCTCTTCATCGGTATAGGTCTTGAAGGTTGGGTCTTCTTCAGCTAGCTTTGATAAAGCGATGCCCATCTTGTCACTATCAGCCTTGGTCTTAGGTTCAACAGACATCTGGATAACAGGTTCTGGGAAGACCATCTGTTCTAGGATGATGGGCGCCTTCTCATCACAAAGCGTATCACCAGTTGTCGTATCTTTTAGACCGACAGCAGCGGCAATGTTACCGGCATCAATCTCATCTATTTCTTGGCGGTGATTGGCATGCATCTGTAAGATGCGGCCAAAACGTTCGCGTTTTCCTTTAGTGGCATTTAAGACATAACTTCCAGCCTTACAGATACCAGAGTAAACTCTAAAGAAGGTAAGACGACCAACGAAGGGGTCAGTCATGACCTTAAAGGCTAAAGCGCTAAAGGGTTCACTGTCCGATGCATGTCTTTCAGCTTCTGTGCCATCAGGTAAGACACCCTTGATAGAAGGGATGTCGATAGGTGATGGCAGATATTCAACAACAGCATCTAGTAATAACTGTATACCCTTATTCTTATAGGCACTACCACAGAGGACAGGGAAGAATTCTGAAGTATTAGTTGCCTTACGGATGGCAGCCTTAATCTCTTCAACTGTTGGCTCTTCACCCTCTAGTACCTTCATCATGACATCGTCATCAAAGTCAGCGATAGCCTCTAGCAGCGTACTACGTAAGCTTTCGACCTCATCGACAAATTGAGCATCGATATCAGATTCGGTGATGTCATTACCACTGTCATCGTTATAGATGTATTGGCGTCTTTCGACGATGTCGATGATACCACGGAAGGTATTCTCTGCCCCAATAGGCATTTGGATAGCCGCAGCTTTAGCAGCTAAACGATTACCAATCGACTTAACCGACATCATAAAGTCAGCACCAGTAGCGTCCATCTTATTACAGAAGACGATACGAGGTACGTGATATTCGGTTGCCTGACGCCAAACGGTTTCCGTCTGCGGTTCAACACCAGCCTTAGAGTCTAAGACAGTGACTGCTCCATCTAGAACCCTCAGGGAACGTTCAACTTCAACTGTGAAGTCGACGTGTCCTGGTGTATCGATGATGTTTACACGGGTGTTGGGTAACTGCTTTTTACTACCAGCCCAAAAGGCTGTTGTAGCTGCAGAAGTGATGGTGATACCACGTTCTTGTTCTTGGGCCATCCAGTCCATTTGACTGGCACCATC
>CAZXIB010000023.1:0-11911 GCA_964639815.1 uncultured Thomasclavelia sp.
CCCCAATACCAGTTGGGGCTTAGTCTGTTTTAGGTGCTTGCTTTCTCTTTGCCTTCCTTTTGAACCTTGATGACCTTCATTCTAGCGAAATCTTCCCTCTCTTTTTCTTCTAGAGATTCAGTTATGAACTTGAGTGTCGCTTCAAGGCCCGGGATAATAATATTCTTAAGGGCATTGGCACGCTTTTGCGTCTTACGGATAGCTACGGCTAAGCGATAGACACTATTGTCAACCTCAGCTAATACCATCGTAAGCTCTTTGACCTTTTGAAATTGCACGTAAGCTTCATCTACGCGGGAATTAGTCTCGGCTAAGCTGTATTCTATCCTAGAGGTTGGATCTGGATTATAGATGACACTCGGTACCTCTACACCCATAACACTGCGGTAGGTAATAATTACCGATTCTTCGGGTCTAACTTGGGAGACGATATTAGATATGACGCCTGTTGATATATTAGCCTGTTGCAGATAATAGTAAGCTAAGGCATAGGCATCGCTTATCTCACTGCGCATTGTCTTAACCTTGTCTACTAGAGTCATCATCTCTCTTATAAGGATATTGCGCTTTCGATCCATTAAGTCAAAGCCCGTCTTGGCCAGTGCCAGTGACTTCTTAACTTGGATAAGGTTGCCCTTAGTGGCAAATACTTGCTGAGCCACTAAAAGCCACCTTTAAGAGCTAAGTCAATAGTACGACGAGCCCGATCTGGGTCGTAGTTCTTCTTTATGAGTTCACCATCAAGACGATCGAGCTCTTCTTTAGGAAGAGTTGATAACAAAGTCCAAGCTAAGTCAATGGTCTCTTGGATAGAACGCTTGACCTTAAAACCCTGACCAATAAAGACCTTTTCGACTAAATCACCAAATTCAATATAGCGCCTATCGGTAAATGATAGCTCATCTTCACCAATAACACTGGCTAGTGCTCTTGCATCAACAACTTTGGCATAGGAAGAAAAAAACTGGTTAGCTACATCTTGGTGGTCACTTCTCGTATACCCTTCGCCTATGCCATCTTTCATAAGACGCGATAAACTCGATAAAAGACCAATTGGCGGATAGATACCGCCGAGAGCCATATCTCTATCCAAGACAATCTGACCTTCGGTGATATAACCAGTCAAGTCAGGGACAGGATCGGTGATATCGTCGTTGGGCATCGTTAGAATGGGGATTTGCGTAACAGAACCCTTGGCCCCTTTGATGATGCCAGCACGCTCATAAAGAGATGCTAAGTCACTATAGAGATAGCCGGGATAGCCTTTACGACCTGGTATCTCGCCCTTTGAGGAAGAAAACTCACGTAGGGCCTCGCAATAGGACGTCATGTCAGTCAATATGACTAAGACATGCATATCACATTCATAGGCTAGATATTCAGCGACCGTCAAAGCGCAACGGGGAGTAATCGTTCTTTCAATGATTGGGTCATTGGATAAGTTTATAAACATGCAAACCTTCTCCATAACACCAGTCTCTTCAAAAGACCGCCTAAAAAAGTCGGCGACGTCATTTTTGACGCCCATAGCCCCAAAGACGATGGCAAAGTTATCAGCTTCATCACCTGATAACTGCGCCTGTCTAACAATCTGAACAGCTAGTTTATCATGAGGTAAGCCAGAACCAGAGAAAATCGGTAACTTCTGTCCTCTGATAAGGGTATTTAGACCATCAATGGCTGAGATGCCTGTTGAGATATAGTTTCTGGGGTATTCTCGAGCTACAGGGTTTAATGGCTTACCATTGATGTCGGCAAACTTATCCGCATAGACACCACCAAGCCCATCAATGGGACGACCTGAACCATTAAAGGTTCGACCCAAGACTTCCTTAGATAAGGCTATCTGCATGGGATGCCCTAAGAGTTTAGTCTTGGTGTTTTCCTTAGAAAGGCCCATTGTGCCTTCAAAGACCTGAACGATGACCTTATCACCTTCAATCTCTACGACACGACCCGTCCTTTTTTCACCATCGGCCATCACTATTTCGACGACTTCTTCGTAGCCTACGTTTTCGACGTTATCATAGACAACTAAAGAACCACTGACCTCACTTAATCCTAATAATTGTTTTGCCATGTGGACCTCCTATACTATCGTTTCCAAGAGCTCATCTATCTTAGATGGGTAGACATCAAGCTTGTCGATGTCACTATTAGCTACATCGTATTTAATCTTTATTAATAAGTCGAAGACGCCTGTTTGTGATATAAGACTTACAGGTATGCGCTTATTTATAAGCTTAGTACACTCACTATTAAGATATGAAATGACACCAAGCATCTTGTATTGCTTATTCAGTGGTACGTAAGTGTCATCAGCGTGATAGGCGTTTTGTTGGAGGAAGCCAACACGAATGACCCTAGCAATCTCCAAAGTCAGTTTTTGATCCTCGGGTAAGACATCAGAGCCAATCAGTTTGACGATTTCGTTTAGTTTTTGCTCTTCATGCAAGATGCTGATGATTTCACTGCGTAAAGACAAGAAGTCAGAGGCAACATTTTTCTCATACCAATCACTCAAGTCGTCGACATACTCGCTATAAGACATATTCCAGTTTACGGCTGGATAGTGTCTTGCATAGGCCAAAGACTTATCAAGGGCCCAAAAAGAGCGAACGAAACGCTTGGTTTTTTGGGTTACAGGCTCTGAGAAGTCACCACCCTGAGGCGATACAGCGCCAATGATGGTAACAGAACCCTCACTGTCATTTAGGTTATCGACATAGCCAGCCCGCTCATAGAATTGGGCGATGCGTGAAGGTAAATAAGCGGGAAAGCCCTCTTCCGCCGGCATCTCTTCTAGACGGCCTGATATCTCTCTTAAAGCCTCAGCCCAACGGGACGTAGAATCGGCCATGATAGCGACGTGATAGCCCATATCACGATAGTACTCCGCTAAGGTGATACCAGTATAGATGCTAGCTTCTCGAGCGGCAACAGGCATATTAGAAGTATTAGCGATAAGGACAGTTCTATCAAGTAGTGGACGCTTAGTTCTAGGGTCAACTAGTTCACCAAATTCTTCTAGGACTTGGGTCATCTCATTGCCGCGTTCCCCGCAACCCACATAGACAATGATGTCGGCATCACACCACTTAGCAATCTGATGTTGTAGCATAGTCTTACCAGCACCAAAGCCTCCCGGTACCGCTGCTGCTCCACCTTTGGCAATGGGGAAAGCTGTATCTAAGACTCTCTGCCCTGTTATAAGTGGAATAGCTATAGAGCGACGGTTTTTTATTGGTCGTGGGATTTTGATAGGCCACTTCTGGCTCAGAGCAATCTCGTGGATATTACCTGTTTTATCCTCGACCTTAACGAGCGTCTCATAGGCGGTATAAGAACCATTATCTTTAATGTCGATGACCTTACCAGATATATTTGGTGGTATCATCGAGCGGTGTTTTATAAGAGCTGTCTCCTGGCACTCTGCAAAGACTCTGCCACCTGATACTTCTTCACCTACTTTGACACAAAAACTTACTTCCCACTTCTTATTTTCATCTAAAGACGCAATAGCCTGTCCTTCACTTATAAAAGGGCCATCTTGTTTTTGGATGTCTTTTAACGGTCTTTCAATGCCATCAAAGATATTGCTTAAGATGCCAGGGCCCAAAGTAAGTGAAAGAGGATTCCCTGAACCTTCAACTGTTTCTCCTGGTTTTAGACCAGTAGTTGATTCATAAACTTGTATCGTCGTCTTGTCTTCGCTTATACCGATGACTTCACCCAAAAGGCGCTTATTTCCGACATATACCATCTCTAACATCGAAAAGGCAGAGGTATCGCGAACTGTCACAACCGGACCGTTTATCGAATGGATAATAGCCACACTTACCTCCCCTCTAAATCGTAAAGCCCGAATGGTCTATAAACCATTCCATCTGCTCTTTAAAAGCACCATCAAGACTGTAGTCGTGTTCTAAGTCTCCTGCCTCTGGTATATAGGTAAAGCCACCGATTTTAAACCATCGCTCCTTTATAGAAACGGTCTCATCTTTTAATAAAGATTTGATGGTATCGATGTCTTCTTTTCGACAATAGATAGTCCCTTTTTGAATGGGAGCGGCTTTTAAGTTTTTAGCGAGATAGCTACTATAAGCTTCACTATCTCTAAAGGCTATAAGGTCTTTTTCGACCTCAGTAAACAGACTAGATACTAAGTCTTCTCTTAAAGCCAAAAGTTTACGCTTACCCTCCATCTTTAGACGTGATTCTTCTGTCACAGCAAAGACTTCAAGGCCGCTTAACTCCTTTTCTAAATAAGCTGCCTGTTCTCTTTCTAAAACCGTCATGAAGTCATCAACTTCTTCATCGTGCAACATGTCTATCTCATAACGAATCTGGTCGATGACCAGTTTAGCTTGGTCAGCGACATCGTTTTTGATGTTTTGTATCGCTTTATCCATAGTCACCTCATATCTTAATACCTATCGCCTCTGATATATACTTGTCGATAGTCTCACCGATATTGGCACTGCCATGGCGGTCAGGAATTTCGACAAGTAAAGGCGAATGTAGTTCTAGTTTGTATCTCGAGATAACATCAGGGCATAAGTTCACAACAATAGTCGTCATTAAGACGATGCCTATATTCGCATCATTAATGGCCTCATCTAAGGCCGACAAGACTTCCTCTTTACTGTGAACGACGACCCCTTCAATACCAGCTAGGCGCAAGCCCATCTGGGTATCGACGTTATCGCTGATACAAAATATCCTCATAATGCGTTGATGATAAGGATGGCGATAAGTAAACCATATATAGCAACACCCTCGCCCAAAGCTACAAATATCATAGCCTTACCGAAGTTATCGCTGTTTTCACTGATGGCACCGATGGCCGCTGGAGCTGCTGCAGCAACAGCAATACCTGCACCTAGTGAAGAGCAGCCTGTTGCCAAAGCGGCACTTAGAAAACCAAGACCTTGAGCTAATGAACCTGTCATAGCATCTTCAGCTGCGGCAACATTACTTACACTCAACACTAACATGACCACAAAGACACCAGTAAACATAGCGACCTGGCTCATAACTCTTCTTTTGGCATTGGTATCGTCGATTCCTCTTCTTATTGAGAAGATAGAAGCAACTACTAAGGCAAAACCTACCGTTACCATCAAAAACATTTCAAACATCTAAAATTTCCTCCTGCAATTATTCTACAGATGTGAGGGCAACAAACTTCTTGCCCCCGCCATCATAGTAGCGTGAAAACATCTCGTAGTATTCTAGACGCAAAGTCTGAATACCGACAACTAGACCTTCTAGGCCCATAACAAATATATTTCCAAAGATTAGTACTACTATACCAGCACTACCAGTCATCTCTACTAGCGTCATCACCACCAACATCATCCCAGCATGCGATAGCACAAAGCCACCAACACGCATAAAGGACAGGGTGTTAGATACGTATTCTAGGATTGCCACAACAAGCTCAAAGATATTCTGCATAACAAAGGCGCCCCATCCTTCCTCAGGCTTAATGGAATGGCCTTCTATAGCGCAAGTAAGCGGCTCTTTTAAGAAGAAGCACAAAAATGGTAGACCGACAAATATACTGATAAGTAGTGGATTAAAGGGTTCACCTTCTATCAAAAACATACAAGCTGCAGCATATGTTACATAGCCATAAAAGACTAGACCAGCCAGTCCAGAAGTCGAAAACAGTAACTCGCCCCAGTCTTTGCGACGTATATTCTTATAGATATTAAGAGCCATCGAAAGCAAGATTAAAATCATACCGATACTTACCGCTCCAATAAGTATCGTCATCGTCGCGTCACTGGCCATGACTTCGATTAGCTTCTCCTCTGTTCCAAACAGTGCTTGATGAACTGGTATTAGTAGCTCTTCATTGCCGAAGACTGAGCCAAATAAGAAGCCAAAGACCATTGAGAACAGACCAATACGGGAGATTATGCCAAAGAGTCTAGTCTTCTTATGCATGATATCCCAAAGAATGGTACCACCCAAAAAGAGCAGAAACCCTTGACCCAAGTCCGCAAACATGATGCCAAATAAAAGGCAGTAAGTAAGACCGACAAAGACCGTTGGATCAAAGTCGTTGTAGTCGGGTAAAGAATACATCTCGACATACATCTCAAAGGGTTTGAAGAACCAATTGTTCTTAAGGCGGGTTGGCACTTTGAGGTCAGCCCTTTCACTGGGGTCTACTATCTCAAAGCGGACCGGTACATCGCTAAAAGCCTTTTTATACTCCTCTTCTTTAGCCGCCTCAATAAAGCCACTTATCATGTAGTCATCATCCATAACAGTGACGTATTCATAAAGGCGATATAGGTTGTCGTTAAAGGTGCAGAAGGAATAGATGTCTTGTAGCTTCTTATCATAGGTATCTATGACCTTATGGACATCGATGTTGGGAATGCGAATCTCTTCAAAAAAGAGCGTATGTAATAGTCTTCTAACCTCTCCATAATAGGTATTACTGGTAACCACTAAGACCCAGTGATATTGGGAGTTAGTGTGTAAGATGCAGGTATCAACGATATCACTATCGGCATAAGTCAACTTCTTATAGGAATCAATGGGTAAACGACCAAAGCTAAAGTGGATGTACTTACAAGCGTGCAAAGCCTCGTAATCAAGCGAACTTAAAGCGTCTAGGGCCTGTCTATCATCTTGGGTTAAAATGACGTCGCCACAAGAAGATAGTTCGATGTCCTTAGAAAAGGTCTCGATAAACTGTTCTATCTCTTCTATCGTATAGCTACTATCATAAAAACCCTTGTCCATTACCTCTAGACCAATAGAATGCCCAAGGTTTTTTAGTGTGCTTATATATTCGAGGTAGTTATTTTCCTCGACTAGGGTCTTGCCATTATTGTCCTCATTGATAATATTTATGGCTAGTTCTGGATGTAGAAGCCCGGTCTTTGATGACCGCAATAACATCGCATCCAGATGCTCGTAATCTGTTATAACGCTGGCAAACTTCATTTTAACTATCGACATATACTCTCCCTCAATAAATCAACATCCTTTTAATCTGCTCGATGGGCACACGATAGCGCACCGCTTCGATGATGTAGATGATATTCTCAATCTCAATACCCATCAAGACGATGTAAGAATACAAAACTAAGTCGGGGTCAGATGAGAATAAAATCTGACGGCGGTTCATATTGTAGTTAATCATCTTAGTGGTATGTTCAATATATAAAAAATTAGTGTCTTTTATATAATGCCGATAACTTGAAGCCAATAGCCGCTCGAAGATATGGTCGGCATCGGTATGCTCGATGATATCGTCGATGTCATTTTTGGAAAACCTCGAATATATAGGGGTTATAAGCTCTTTAATACGCTGTGGACTGGCATTAAAGTACTTCTTAAGACGGAAGATTTTGGCGATGTTGTCAAGTTCAACCTCCGTATCAAAGAGGTCTTCAATCTTCTTGCGGTCTTCACCACTAAAGTATTCCCTAACATAATCCTGCATCTTAGCATAGTAATAGCGATGTAATTCTTGTTCGATGCCGGTAAAGTCTAGTTCACTAAGCTCTGTCTTAGCATACTTAGCGATGATATCGTAGTATGGTGTCCCCTCAAGACACTTCAAAAGCTCACTGAAGTCGCGACAGGCTGCCAAGTCCTTAAAGTCAAAGGCGATGCGTGACTCGATTATCATCGGTAGCCGCGATACAATCTGACCGTAGTCATTAGCTAAAAGGGCATTAATAACCGTCGTAATCAGGTTTATCTCGGCTTGAATGACTATCATATTGTAAAGACCACCGGTCTTAAAACCAAAGGCATAACGCAATATGGCCGATAAACGAATAATTAAATCGTTCTTTATAAGGATTTCTAGTTGACCACGATGTAAGGCTTTCTCATTGATGCCCTCTAGGCTCTCGCCATAGTAGGTATCGTTTTTGAGATAAGAGGCAATCTCTGGTACTGTGCGCTTTTGCATGAGGCTGTTATAATCAGCTTCCTTTAAACGCTTGGCATAGATAGCCTTAGTTTTGGTAGTCATCGCATTGAGGACAGTTTCCATAGATTAAACTACTTGATGCAGGCCTCGTATATATCTTTCTTCCACTGCTCACGCTTTTCTGTAAAGCGCTTTTGTAGTTCTCCGGCTAGACGCTGGTATTCTTCTTCACTTTTCTTTTTGTCTTCAGCGATTTTTAGGTCGAGTTCAGCTTTACGCATGGCAACTTTCTCTTTGACCTCTGCCCAAGTCGACTTCGCTAATTCTTCTTTTTCTTCAGCTATCTGTTTGACGACAAGTGCTTTCTTCTGATATATATCTTTGACTTCTTTCATCGTCTGTTCATCAAAGGCGATAAGGTCTTTTACATCTGAAATTTCCATGACTCTCTCTCCCTTTTGCGTTTGCTATTCTAGCACAAACTTTATCTTTGTAAACTACCTTTTATTCTCCGGTTTGAAGTTCTTCCATTAGGGCTATGACCTCATCAACAGAATCAACACTACCAATCAAACTGGTGCCAAAAGAACCATTGATTAGGGCAAAGATGTGTGGTGTATAAATGATTGGTTCACCACCACTAGTGCGTAAAATAGGCTCTAATATCTCGATGAGCTCATCCATGTATTCAAAGAAGTCGTACTCTTCGCTATAAGGGTTGATGTAATAGATGGTTGTGTCTGTCTCTTCAGCTGCTTCTTGGAAGGTAGCGACATAAAGTTGGCAATAATCACATCCCGTATAGCCGATATAGAAGACACCACTTCCGCCTTCTTCATAGATTCTTATAAATTCTTCAGGGGTGATGCCACGAAAATTGTGATCATCAGCATCCATGCCATCATAGCCACTCATGTCGACTGCAAAACTTTCAATGTCTAGAAATGTGATTGTCTCTGCTTCCTTAGAACAGCCAACCATCCCTAACAATAACCCAAAACACAGCAATAAACTCAATAATCTTTTCATATATGACCTCACAACTTTCAATAACCTAGTAATTAACTATCACTATTCATATAAGTGATAAGTGGTATATATAACTCATCATCCGTGCACCCAGCGTGAGCAGCTTTTAGCCTAAAGCCATCATCATCCTCTTTGCAGATGATGTCACTATTACCTTTGGCGATGGCAATAAAGTCGCCAATAAAATCATCAAAGCGCTCATGGGCCTCTTTTAGACCAAATAGGCCAGACTTCTTTACTTCGTCCTTGCTTAAAAGAATGAAGTCATCACTGTATTCACGCTTAAAATCCCTAGCAAAATCGTTGTGCATGCCTTCCTTGATATAGAAAACAGCAGCTCTTCCCTCTAGCGCACAGGGACGCACTAAGTACTTATAGAGGTCTGTCTTAGCGATATTGATGGTGTTATGGATATCAACTAAGCCATGATCAGCAGTAATAATCACAAGCGTATCTGGAGCAAGTCTACTACAGGCATCGGCTAAGACATTTTCAATATTATCGAATAAGGCATCTGATTCTTTGGCATCGACCCCCTTTTTATGCATGAGGGAATCGTAGCCATCATAGTAGGCGTAGACATACCGGGCATCACTAAAGCTAGCATCGACAATACGCTGACCAAATTCTTCTAAGCCATCGTAACCACCCTCCTCTATGTGTTTGGGGTGGATATCGAAGGCTTTGATACCTTTAGCCAATAGTTCTGTCGTTGTGTCAGATACTGGTATCAAGTCCTTGATATAACCTTTTGGATACTTCTTATCGCTATAGTAGCTCTCATCCAAAAAGATGGTTATGACATCATCGACTTCTTTTATATAGCTAGTCCAGCCTAACCAACCGTTTTGATCTGGTGACTTACCATTTCTTATTGATGTAGTAGCGGCTACTGTCGTAGGTGGGAAGACAGTCATCGTCTCCCCATAATAATAAAGACTATAAAACCCCATTAAGTCGTCCTTGCGTTCAAAAAGCTTAGAGCCCATGCCATCGATAAGGACGAGGAAAATCTTATCTGGTGCCTTCTCTTTGATATACGCACTAAAGTCTGCGTCAGCTTCATAAGCACTATCTAAATCAAAATATGACCTTATCGAAGCTATATAAGACAAAATCGACTTGTCGTAATTGACAAACATCTTATTCCATGTCCTCGATAAAGACCTTATAGGCTCTATAGGCCTCGTAGACATCGACCTTAGAGACAACTTCACTTGGGGCATGCATGTTTTGGACTGGTACTCCAGCATCGATGACTTCCATATTGAGGTTGGCTAAGATATAGGCGATGGTGCCACCACCACCTTGGTTGACCTTACCAAGCTCAGATGTTTGCCAAGCCACATCCTTGGCATCCATTATCTTGCGTAACTTAGCGATGAATTCAGGATTGGCGTCATTACAACCACTTTTACCACGAGCGCCAGTGTACTTGTTAAAGGTAATGCCCTTGCCCAAGTAAGCGGTGTTCTTTGGTTCGTTGACAGATGGATAGTTGGGGTCAAAGCCCGCCGAAACATCACTTGACAACATATAGCTATTAGTAAAGAGCTTTCTTAAAGCTAGTTCACTGTAAACGCCACACTTGTCCATTAGCTCAGCTACAGCATTTTCAAAGAAACGTGAATGCATGCCGGTGCTGCCATTAGAGCCAACTTCTTCCTTATCGACCAATATGCAACAAGCCGTCCTTTGCGGTTTTTCGACATCAAGTATCGCCATTAATGATGTATAGGCACAGACCCTATCATCATGGCCATAACCCATGATGAGTGACCTATCAAGACCTAAGTCTCTGACCTTGTCGGCTGGTACTATCTCTAATTCAGCACTGATAAAATCGTCTTCTTCGATATCATACTTGTCCTTTAATATCTTTAAGACATTCTCTTTAACAGGCTCTTTTTTATCTTCGCCAGTCACAGGTATAGAACCCACTAAGACATTGAGGTCTTCACCCTCTACTATAGCACTGCCGGTCTTTTTCATTTGGTCAGCAGCTAAGTGTGGTAAGAGGTCACTGATACCAACTACTGGATCATTATCATCTTCACCAATCTTGACTTCAACCGAAGTACCATCCTTTTTACAAACGATGCCATGTAGTGCCAAAGGACGGGCTACCCATTGGTAGTTTTTGATTCCACCATAGTAGTGGGTATCGAATAAGGCTAGACCATTATCTTCGTAAAGGGGGTGTTGTTTTAGGTCGATGCGTGGTGAATCGATATGGGCACCAAGTACGTTCATACCCTCGATTAAAGGTCTTTCACCAATGACAAATAGACATAGACCCTTATCGCGGTTATTGAAGTAGACCTTGTCACCGGCCTTTAAATTCTTTGCGGTTTCACCATTTTTAAAGCCATGAGCCTCGGCAATGGCAATGGATGCAATAGTCGCTTCTCTTTCTGTCTTTGAACGACCCAAGTACTCTTTATAAGCTTCACCAAAGTCCATGACTATGTTTAGCTTTTCATCTGTGTATTTTTCCCAAGCTGTTTTCATGTTTTCCTCCTAGTAACCGATTATACACCTTTTAGAGCGTATTTCTTATTATATAACGTATGATATAGCTAAAGGAGGTTATCGCATGAACACAGAAAATACCGTACGTTATTACGTCCTCTTTACAGGTCGCGTTCAAGGCGTTGGCTTTAGATGGCATGTCTTAAACTTAGCCAACGAAAAAAAGCTAACTGGTACAGTCAAAAATAGAGAAGATGGAAAGGTCGAAGCCTATTTTCAAGGCCCTAAAGAGAAGATACTTGAGCTAGTCCAACAATTAAAGTCGCTCGGCCCCTATGTCAGAGTCGATGACTACCAAATAAAGGAAGTGCCAGTTATTGAAGAAACAAGCTTTAAAGTCATCTATTAGTAAAGTGTTCTAATACGATGCCTGTAGCTATCGCCACATTCAAGGAGTCGATGTTGGCCATCGGTATTTTGATGACTCCATCAGTCATGGTA
>CAZXIB010000024.1:0-11657 GCA_964639815.1 uncultured Thomasclavelia sp.
CTATTAAAGACCTTGCCATTTTTGACATTGACCTTGAACTTGAAGACTTGTTTAGCCAGCTCTTCTTTCATTTCATTAGCCATTGCAACACTCTGGGCTTCTTTATCGGCAGCAATAGCCTCTTCTTTTTTAAGGAACTTCAAAGAGTCGTCGCTGGCTTGGACAGCTAGTTTTCTAGCTAGTAAAAAATTGCGGGCATAGCCATCACTTACTTCCTTTATTTCACCTTTTTTTCCAACGTTTTTGACATCAGTTAATAGTATGACTTTCATCGCTCTTCTCCTTTATATATTCATCTATGCAGTTTTTGAGTTGTTGCTCAAGGTCAGATATTTTCTTGTCTTTTACTTGTAGACCAGCCGCTGTCATATGACCACCACCATCCATCTTCTCCATAATGACTTGAACATTGAAGTCTTGCTTGCTGCGAGCGCTGATGGCAATGTCATCTTTAGAAAAATGGGCAATCACAAAGACGGCCTTCACCCCAATCGTCTGTAAAATCATATCACCTGCCTGACTAATAATGGAGCGAGGATAAGTTTCTTTATCATCAGCTTTAGCGATGATAATGTCATCACGATAGCGATATGAGGTCTCTATTAACTTAGAACGTTTTAAGACCAAATCATAGGGCTCTTCGTTAAAGGTCTCAACGATATTTAAGTCAGCGCCATATTGTCTTAAATTTTTTAAAACTTCAAAAGTTCTAACCCCTGTTCTAACACGGAAACGATTAGTGTCAATAAGGATACCGAGATACATAAGACTGGCCTCTATCGGAGTGATAGAAACACGACCCATAAGGTATGGCACAAACTCCATGACTAGCTCACAAGTTGAAGATGCACTTGCCTCAATATAGGTCAAGATGGGATTGGTATCAAGATCAGCCATTCGCCTATGATGGTCGATGATAATAGTACGCTTAGCCTCCTGTAATAGTTCTTTGCCATTAGACTGGTTGGCGCTGTGATGGTCGACCATGATGACTAGTGAATCATCTTTAAGCTGGTTTAATGCCTCGTTTATTGAGACGATGTGATGACGCTCTACAAAGTTTTCCTTATACTGGTCAAGGGCGTCCTGTACTCGCTCTTCAATACCGCCAGTCTTTAAGACAACATAGGCTTCTTTTTTTAGACTCTTAGCGATATCAGCCATACATATAGCACTACCAACACAGTCTGCATCGGCTTGTAAGTGACCAAGGATGATGACATTAGATGACCTAGTGATAAGGTCTTTTATCGTATTGGTCATAACCCTAACTTGGACACGACTTGACTTCTCCTTAGCTTCTGATGTCCCACCATAATACACAACATCTTCCCCGACCTTGCGCACCGCCACTTGGTCACCGCCTCTAGTTTGAGCCAGTTCCAATAGACTTGAAGCTAACTCATCAAGAGCTTTTAAGTCACTGGTGCCTCTCGCAAAGGCTAAAGACAGCGTTACTGGTACTTCCATCTGTTTAGCGAGTTTGCGGACAGTATTGAGGATACTAAAACGTCCTTCAGCTAAACTTTGATATATAGATTCATTGAGTATCAAAAAAATGCGATGATTACGCAGGGTCTTATAGGTGACGCCGTGTTGTTTGAGGTATTCAAGAACGGGTAATTTAAGGTCATTACTGATAGTCGAGATATCATCGTCGTTATAGCTGAGGTCATCGAGGTTGTCAAAGTTGACAAGACCAAAGACGACAGCTTCCTCACTCATCTGTCGCTTTAAATTATAATTCTCAGTAATATCTTTAAAAAATAAGACCGAGGCATCATCCTTTTTAGTTACCTCATAATTTTTATCGGCTATGGATACGACAACTTGTTCAATGTCACCATTCATTAAATCGTCTAAATCTGGTATCCAGCCCAATAATCTCTGCCCACTGACCTCTAGTCCATGTTCATCAAATAAGGACGAAGTCCAAGTTATCTCGTGGTTCTCGTTATAAATAAGGATCCCTACACCCGCTAGACTTATCGCATCACTAACTGATTCTTCAAGTTGCACGCTACTATAGCGGTCAGCATCTTTGCGCCACTTTATTACGACGATAAAAGTCGTAATTAGCACTAAGAAACTCAGACCATAGACAATAGCCATGGCGACAATATTGATATCAAAGGATTTGCTTATGGCAAATATGAAAAGACCAATGAGAATCATTATGAGAATGACACTGATGATGTAATTTCGCAGTTTACGCATTTGTCCTCCTCTTTTCTAAATAGCGCTCAAGTGGCCCAGTTGCATATAGAAACCCTATGATGAGTAGAGTATAGAAAGATGCTGGCATAAAGAAGATGACGATTAGCGCTAAAAGAAAGCTCACGTTACGCTTGTGGATGAGACTTCCATAAAGTAAGGCAAAGATATAACCCTGTGCTATTAATATGACTGCCGCCACTATCCCAAAACAATATATACCATAAGTTAAGGTATCTCCTAATTCAAAACGTCCTAGCATAAATGTAATACCTATTAGTATCAATAGAATATAGGCGTATATTGGTCTAATCTTCATCGCTTCTAAAGATAAGGTACTTATGACCTTAATCTTTAGCTTTTTAAGACAGAGCACAGCTAATAGATGTATAAGTATGCCCTCAATGGCGCCAGTAAAGAAAATAACTAAGGCATATATAAGTCTTAGTAAACTATCACTTATCGCCAGATTGTATAATCGCCCTATATCACTTATTATCTCATACATCTCTTCTAGTGTTTCTATGCCCAATACCGGCAAAATGATAATCGTGATGATAAACTCCCCAATAACAAATGGTAAAATCGCCGTTCCCATGAGTAAACGTTTATCTGTTCCTTTTCTGGCAAAGTGTCCATAGATTAGGCCTGTAAAGATAGCAACAACGTTATAGATTAGGGTGTAAAGAGTATCAAAAAGAAAGGTTAATATAAAAGTTCCGACACCAAGTATCAACCCATCCTTTATCGTATATTTGGTCGTATATAAGATGATAATGACAGCGACAATAATCGGAACATAGACATCAAAAATCGATGACAACAGCCTATTCACCAACATCACTGCCCCAGCGATGGCAAGATACATCGCTCCTTCAGTCAGTCTGTGTATCTTTAAATTCATAGACTAATTATAACAGATAGGGCCAAAGCTATGAAAAAAGGTGCTACTAGCGCACCTCAGTCAGCTACGTAAGGTAGTAAGGCCATCTGACGGGCTCTTTTAATAGCCCTTGCCAACATCCGCTGATACTTTGCACTCGTTCCGGTTACCCGACGTGGTGTAATCTTGCCATTGGCCAAGATGAACTTCTTTAATAAATCGACATCCTTATAGTCGATATATGTAATCTTATTTTTAGTAAAGTAGCAAACCTTTCTAAAACCAGTTCTCTGTTTTCTAAATGCCATCTTCTTCCCTCCTTATCAATAAAATGGTAAGTCATCACTAGATATCTCTAGCGATGGCGTACTGCTTAAATCTTCTTCGATGTTGTCACGGACATCATAAGCGACTGGTCTATCGTCATAAGTAACAGGTCTATCGTCATAAGTAACAGGTCTATCGTCATAGCTAACCGTTCTCTCTACGGACTCACTTTCATAGTTACTACGGCGACTGCTTATTAACTGCACATTTTCAGCCGTGACCTCAGTTACATAGACACGTCCATTTTGCCCTTCATAGTTACGCGTTGTGATACGACCATCGACGGCTACGACATCGCCCTTATGGGCATAAGTACCTAGAAAATCAGCGCCCTGACGCCAAACAACACAGTTAATAAAGTCGGCTGTTGGGCCGTTTTCACTGCGGCCTCGCCTATTACAAGCCAAAGTAAAATTTGCTGTACTGATGCCTGTCGTCGTCTTTCTAACTTCAACGTCCTTAGTCAAGCGTCCTACTAGGACGACCTTGTTAATCATCTTATTTACCGGCCTTTTCGTCGTTGTTGATGGTCAGATGACGGATGACATCATTGTTGATGCGCATCAGACGATCTAGCTCATTTAGTCCATCAGCACCGACAGTATACGTAACTACGACGTAGTAACCCTTAGTCATCTTCTCGATTGGATAAGCGAAGTCACGTAAACCCCACTCTTCGACCTTATCGATGCTGCCACCATGCGAAGTGATGACACCATGAAGCTCATCGATTAGCTGACTACGTGATGCATCATCAATACTAGCATCGATAATATACATCGTTTCGTACTGTTTCATCTTTTACCTCCTTTTGGTCTAACGGTCTTTTACAAGACAAGGAATAGTTATCTATTCGCTCAAAGATAATAGCAGATTAGCCGTCCTAACGCAAGACTTCTCGATAGATACGCAAGACATTATCGTGCGTTATCTTATCGACTACTTCAGGGCCGTATGTCTTAGAAAGTGCCTCTACTAACTCTGGCATATGGCTACCATCACTAAGATCGGATCGATTGCCTATGCCATCGAAGTCGCTACCAAGGCCTAAGACCTCAGTGCCACCGACATCGATGATGTGTTTGGCGTGTTCTACTATCTTATCGATACTACCTTTACCATCATCGCTTAAGAAATCCTCGCAATAGTTAAGACCGATGACGCCACCCTTTTGGGCAATTTTTAATATCATATCATCAGTCAAGTTACGCGCCACGCCACACACAGACCTAGCATTAGAGTGACTGGCGACAAAGGGTTTAGTGCTGTACTTTACGACATCGTAAAAGCCGGCATCGCCAAGATGTGATACATCAATAATGATGCCAAGTCTTTCCATCTCTTTAATGTATTCAATGCCAAAATCCGTAAGTCCATCAACTGTATTGGTCTGACGTAGCTTATCGAAGCGGTCGAGCTCTAAATCATTAGAGAAATTAGGATGACCAATGCCATTGGCAAAGTTCCAAGTGAGGGTAATCATCCGAACACCAAGCTTATGATAAATGCGCAGTAGAGTAATATCGTTATTTACAACAGCCCCCTCTTCAAGCGTCAACATAGCCGACATCTTATTATCAGCCATATTCTTTTCGATATCAGCGTAAGTGTAAACCGGTGCAATCATATCGCTATTAGCTTCAATCTGTTCATAGTACTTAGCTATTAGCCGTTGACACTCATACATCGGATTTTCTGCCCTGCCCAACATCACAAACATGGCAAAGTTCTGTAGTAAGTAGTCACCTTTACGCATCTTGTGTAAGTCAAGATGTAAGTCATTTTCTCGTAGTGACTTAGATGGCTCATGTAATAAGCGCGATATAGTATCGCAATGCATATCAACTATCTGCATGATTTCCCCTTATAATTCTATAATCTCTTCAACATCACTAAGACTTTCAATGGCCTTGCGACTTCCAACAACACAATAAGTCGCTTCTTTTAGTCCCTTAATGACAGCCGATGCAAACTCATCGATATCGGATTTAGTGGTGGATAGTATCTCCTTAGATATCTCTCTTCGCTTTTCATCAGTCAGACCGATGATGTAGTTTCTAGCGGCAATAAGACCTTTGAGTCTTGGCGATAATAGCGGTCTTTCGTCGGCAATCGTACCAACGATATTAGCTTCTATCTCCGATATATCGTCAAAGGCTAGAAGATAGTCACCAGCTCTCCTATAAGCGTCAAGCGACTGACTAGGACGAGGGTCGCTACTGGAGAATAAGCTAAATTGATTAGTAACTAAGATTGAAGAGCCTGTACCGTAGGCACCACCTAATCTTCGCACTTCATTCCAAAGATATTCCATTGAAATGATTTTACTACCTACTAAGGCATGTCCGCTATAAGGATACGTTTTGCCAAAATCCGTCATGAGCACCGTTGCCGCACCATCACTAGTAATAACGATGGCCTCATTTCTTTTAGGCTTAAGCTCTATCTTGTGATTGCCTCTTTTTGTCCTATTATCAAAGGCTTTAATGAGGTCATTTACATCGACTTTTGCATCTGCTGTAACACTTATGATAAGTCCTTGGCTATCTATCCATCGTCTAGCATTCGCTAGATTATCAATTGCTCCTTCATTTTTATCTATAGTTTGTAGATGGCGATAATAAGTCAGTCCACTCACAGCATCACTTATAACACCAACGGCACTGTATTGGGCAAGAGTGCGACTATTAGCTAGACTCCTAGCCTTCATGACAATACCATCTTTATAAGACATAATGAGTTGTTTAATGATGCGAGCGATGTCTTCAGATGTCTCCTCATTTATAGCTGTCTCTTTAATAATCTCTAAGACTAAGTCCTTGGCCCTTTCATAGTTTGACCTCAAACAACTGAAACTGACGACAAGTTTGGGCTTGGCATCACTTGTATCTTCTAAGTCTTGATAGGCTGATACCGCAAAAGAAAGATTGCCAATAACCAGAGCTAATTCTTTAACCAGCTCTTCACTACTGTGTTTAGTGGTCTTTATCTTTGCGAACAAGCTAGCTAAGATAGCTAAATTACTATAGTCCTCTACTGTTAAACCACTGATATCAAAGTACATATTTACATAGATAATGTCACGAGTAACGACATCGTGAAATAAGACGGTAGCTTCTTCTTGCCCGCTTACAAATATAGGCAGTTTTTCCCCTTCTTCTTCGATATCAGATAGCTTTAGTTTAGGTAAAGTGCCCTTTACTTCAGGTGTATCCTCAGTGCGTTGCCAAACCTTTATCGCCGTATCAAGATCCTTATAGGATGCGTAGTCTTCTTTTGACCAGTTAGATGTCTCTTTAGTAATTCTCTCTCCTTCTGCGTCGCGACGTTTTTTTCCATAGTCTTTATCAGGTTTTAAGATTAACTCGGCTTTATAAGCTGTGCGATACCAGATATCAATTAATAGTTCTTCAAAGTATTTTGTGTCTAGCTTGGCCTTTATGGATTTAAAGTACTCATCTTTTTCAAGTTTTAAAATGGGGTTACCACCATATAAAGTGCTCTCTAAGATAGATAGAGCATAGATAAGACCCGGTGGCATCGTACCAAAGTCAGCTTCCTTGGTAAGAAACTCATAGTTTGCTAAGGAGGCAGCTAATTGGCTATGGTCTAAGTTCTCGGTTAGGTTGTTTATCGTTTTATCAATAAGTTCATTTAGCTCTATCTCTTTTGCTAAGTCGCAATTCTTGATTTCTAACACCAAAAAAGCCTGTCTTGTTCCAGTCAAGAGATACATACCCACATCTTCAGCAAGACCGCTATCTAAGATGGCTTTTTTAAGGGGTGCTTCGTTATGGCCGCAGATAGCATCAATCAATACATTAGTGGCAATAATCTTTTCTTCTTCGTCATAATTTGCGACGATACGACCATAGACAATGCGGCCTAAGTCTTCCCTATCGCCTTGGTTTATTTCATAGGTGACGGTCTCTTTAACATTGACTGGTCTTTCTTGTACTAAACCAGAATCGCCAATACGGTTTCCCGGCTTACTTTTCATATATGGTTCAAGCTTCTCTAAGACTTTGTCGAGGTCAATCTCGCCATCTAGGATAATTGTTGCGTTGGCCAGACAATAGTGTTTTTGATAGGCGTCCTGTAGTCCCTTATAGTCGAGATCGGGAATGTGTAAAGAATCTCCGCCAGAGCAATGGGCATAAACGGTATCAGGGAAGAGAATGCGCGTCAATTCTTGGTATTCGATATCATCAATGTCAACGCTCTTCATCTCATTTAGGACAACACCTTGATAATCAACAGAATTATCATTTATCGCATAGTGCCAACCCTCTTGATAAAAGGCTTCTGGATTTTCCATAACTAATGGAGCAAATACCGCATCAAGGTAGACTTCAATGAGATTTAAGAAGTCCTTCTCATTGCGTGATGATAGAGGATAGATTGTCCTATCGGGATAAGTCATGGCATTTAAGAAAGTATTTAAAGAAGACTTGAGCATATCAGTAAATGGTTCTTTGGCCGGAAAACGCTTCGAACCACAGAGAACGCTATGCTCAATAATGTGGAAGACACCAGTGCTATCACTTGGAATCGTCTTAAAGGCAACGGCAAAAGTCTTATTTATGTCTGGACGTTTTAGCCAATAAAGACGTAGACCACTATCGTGGACATAGGAAAACAGTGTCGCCTTTAACTCGGGTATCTCTTGGACCTTCTCTAAACAAAGCTCTTCTTTAAGCATCCTGACCTCTTATATCAGCCTCATATTCTTTTATGATGGTAGCCATAATCTTTTCATGTAGTGGCTCAAACTCTTCAACCTTTAAGGTATGGTCATCAGCACCATAGATGACATTGAAGGATACCGACTTATAGCCTTCTAATACCTGTGGCCCTTCATAGACATCAAAGACTTCAACCTGTCTTACTAGCTTACCGCCGACTTTCTTAATGCTGCGCATTACATCAGCAACCTCAATTTGTTTCTTTAAAATAAAGGATAAATCACGTGATACTTCTGGGTATCTAGCAATCTTAGTAGCCTCTATCTTGGCGGGCTTAGCTTCTAAAATAACCTCAAGATCTAGTTCAGCATAACTTGCGCCATCAATCTTCTTACTCTTAGCATATTTTGGATGAAGCTCGCCAATGATGCCCAATCGCTTGCCATCCATCGTTAAGACGCAAGAGCGATGAGGATGCAGGTACTCATTATCTAAGTCATTAGCTGTTACGCGGATTCTACCGATATCATAACCAAGATGCGAAAGCAGCTCTAGCACCAAGCCCTTTATGACATAAAAGTCAGCGCTTATCTCTTTGTGTAAGACTTTAGCCGTATATAAGCTACCAGTCAAAATGATGCCTAGGTGCTCTTTGATGATATCTCCCTGCCCATAAAGTGTCGATATCTCAAAGAGAGCTAGATTATCATTGGTGTGAGCAATATTATAAGCGACAGTTTCCGTTAAACTGCTTAATAGACCAACTCTTATATACTTACGGGCATCACTGAGTGGAGATTTTAAAGATATGGACTCTCCTACCGGAAGTATCTCATCATTTATAGAAGCTACATCGCCTAGGGTATAAGAAATAACTTCGTTTAGTCCTAAATGCGCTAGTACTTCCTTAATCTCCCGACGCATGGCCTGTCTCTCAGTGAGTTTACCAATCGTCATCGGCATTTTAGGCAGTGTTTCTTTCAAATCGTCATAGCCTAAAAGTCTTATAACTTCCTCATCGATGTCTTCAGCAATCTTGATGTCTAGACTTCTATATGAAGGTATCGTCGAGATAATCTTATCGCCATCTATCTTAGGCTTGAAATCAAGTCTTTCTAAAACTTTGGCTACCGTCTCAATATCTAAGTCAGTGCCTAAGACGGCATTTAAATGACCAACCGTCTCTTCGACTGTATATGGCGTATAATCGGCCTTACCCCATTCAACAGTCTCTTCAATATCTTCAGCATCTGCATATTCAATGAGTAACTGAACTGCTCTATCCATGGCTTTCTTTTGTGCCAAAGGGTCTAGGCCCTTAGCAAAACGCGAGGCCGCCTCGGTCATGAGGCCTAATCTATTGGCTGTTCTTCTAATTTGCGGGCCAGCAAATAAGGCTGATTCAATAATAATACCTGGCGTATCATCTAATATCTTGGTATTCTCGCCACCCATAATACCGGCGATACCTGATGTTTGTCCATTATCAGTAATCATGATGTCGCCCTTATGAATGTCATAAGTGATGCCATCTAAAGCTGTATATGGCCCCTCATAATCATCAACAACCACTATCTCCTTTTTGGGATTAGTCCTGAGGTCATAGAAGTGTAGGGGTTGCCCCGTTTCCAACATGACATAATTCGATATATCAATGACGTTATTAATCGAACGTACACCACTAGCGATTAGATGTTCGCGCATCCAAGCAGGCGATGGCTTAATGGTCACCTTATTGACGACTTTAGCTAAAAAGTGTGGGCAAGCAGTAGTCTTAGACTCTAAAAAGAAGTCACTAGGTCTTCCGATATCAGAAGCGCCTTCACATTCAGGCAGTTTACAGGGTCTATCTAAGATGGCTGCCATCTCTTTTGCCATCGCAAAAACCGACATACAATCCGCCCTATTGGCCGTTAACTCTATCTCTAAAATCTCATCATCCAGTCCTAAACGCTCTAGAATGTCACTGGGCCCCAGTGGATAGTCATCCGGTAGTTCCTCGATACCGTTTAATGACGGTGCATCGTCGTCCAATAACTCTTTTTTAACACCTAACTCTAATAACGAGCACAACATGCCATTAGAAGCCACTCCTCTTATCGTCGAAGCCTTAATAGTGATATCAGGCAGTTTCGCCCCTACTTTGGCTACAATAACCTTTATGCCTTCTCTACAATTAGGAGCGCCACAAACGATATCTAATGCCTCTTCACCAACATCGACCTTAGTGATATGTAAGTGGTCGGAGTCAGGGTGGTCATGACATTCAATGACCTTACCAACAACTAGTCCTTCACCATAAGCTAGTCTTTCAATATTGGCTACTTCAAAGCCTGCTTTTACCGTCTTTTCGACTATATCCTCTGTCGACAACCCTTCAAGATTAACAAAGTTCCTTAACCATTTTAAACTCAAACGCATGTTAACCTCCTAGTCTAAACGCTTAAAAGCGCGCAAGAAACGTACATCATTAATGTAGAGATCTCTGATATCTTCAATGCCATACTTAAGCATTGCCAGTCTCTCTATGCCAACACCAAAGGCAAAGCCACTATATTTTGTGGGGTCAATGCCGGCCATCTTTAAGACATTAGGATGAACCATGCCCGAACCTAATAACTCTATCCAACCTGTTCCTTTACAAATTGAACAGCCCTTACCATGACAAACATGGCAAGACATATCGACTTCTACTGAAGGCTCAGTAAATGGGAAGAATGAAGGTCTAAAGCGTATCTCATGACCCTCGCCAAAGATAGAATCAATCATAAAGCGTAGCGTCCCTTTTAAGTCGGCTAATGTAATGCCTTCAGCAACCACTAAGCCTTCGGCTTGCATGAATTGATGGGAATGCGTTGCATCATCATTATCACGACGATAAACCTTACCAGGACAAATGAGTTTTATCGGCAAGTTATTAGCTTCCTTTTCTAATACGCGCATCTGAATAGCTGTCGTGTGTGTGCGTAATAATACTGTATCATCTATATATAGGGAATCTTGCATATCGCGAGATGGATGACCAGCGGGAATATTCGCTCTTTCAAAGTTATAGTAATCAAGCTCGACTTCTGGCCCTTCAGCAATCTTATAGCCTAATCCGATAAAACAATCCTCAATAGCTTTAGTAATGTGTGTAAGTGGATGCAAGGTGCCAAGTCGTGGTCTAAAGGGGTCAAGAGTAATATCAACCCTTTCCTCCTCAAGTTTTTTAGCCTCTAGGTCTTCAGATATCTTAGTCTTTCTTTCTTCTAAAGCTTCACTTATCGCCGTTTTTAAAGTATTGACCTCTTTTCCAAAGGCGGCTTTTTCTTCTTTGGCAACTGTCCGCATCTCTTCCATTAGTTTGGGCACTATTCCCTTTTTGGAAAGATACTCAATTCTTAATTCCTCAAGCTCTTTTAAGTCGACGGCCTTTGCGATTTTAGCTAAGGCCTCGGCTTTAATCTTTGACATTTCTTCGATGTTCATACGACCTCCAAAACAAAAAATAACCGCCCCTAGGAACGTCTAAGCGCGGTACCATCCTATTTCACAGTAAACTGTGC
>CAZXIB010000025.1:0-6435 GCA_964639815.1 uncultured Thomasclavelia sp.
CTATCTTTTAGGGCTTCAGGGATATTCTCGATATAGTTGGCTGTTGCGATGAATAAGACATCGGAGAGGTCATAAGGCTCTTCTAAATAGTGATCTGAAAAACTTGTGTTTTGTTCAGGATCGAGCACCTCTAACATCGCGCTTGATGGATCACCTTTGTAGTCAGATGACATCTTGTCAATCTCATCGATAAGAAAGACGGGATTAGTAGTACCGGCTTTCTTCATGCCTTGGATAATGCGACCCGGTAATGCCCCTAAGTAAGTACGGCGATGACCGCGTATCTCCGCTTCATCTCTAACGCCACCTAAAGACATCTTGACAAAGTTACGGTCAAGGGCTCTAGCTACAGATCTAGCAAGCGATGTTTTGCCGACGCCTGGTGGCCCAACTAGACACAGAATTGGGCTTTTAAGTGAGGACGTCATCTGTTTAACTGCTAGATACTCCAAGATACGCTCTTTAGGTTTAGCTAAACCATAGTGGTCTTCATCTAGTATCTTCTTTGCGACATTGATGTCTTCGTTGTCGACAGACTTTTGCCACCATGGCAGTTTTAATAGCCAATCTAAATAGTTACGAACAACACCGTATTCACCACCGGCCTGTGGTAATAGGTCGAGCTTATTGATTTCTTCTATCGCCTTGTCCTTTACATATTGCGGATAAGGATTATTTTCTACCATCTCGCGAAGCTCATCTTCATCAGAACCCTTATTAGGCCCACCGAGCTCTTCCTTTATCTGCTTCATCTTTTCGCGCAGATAGTAGTCGCGTTGCGACTCCTCCATCGATTCGCGCACACGGCTTTCAATATCCATGTCAATGCGGTCAAGACTTATCTTACGCTCAATTGACTCTAAGCACATGATAAGGCGCTTTGATACATCAGCCTCTTCTAAGAACTTCTGTTTATCGTGATAGTCAATTAGATATACTTGGGCGTAGTAGTCTGATAACTCAGCAGCACCAACACCGGGTTTTAAATTTCTTATAAAGTCCATATTGACCGATGCAACGGCATGTTTTTTTACTTTGTCAAGGTTGCTTAAGACTTTGATTACTAAGTCTTTAACTAAGTCTTGGTCTTGGTAAAAATCTTGGAAAGTCTCAATCTCAACAGCGTTGACCTCGTTTGAAAGCCTAATATGTCTAACTATACGTGCACGAGATACCCCAACGAGGGTAGCTTGATAGTAATCGTTTTTGCCATCACGGTGATTTATGCCATTAATACGACATAAGGTACCGACATCAAAGATGTCAGTCAAACTAGGATGATCGGTCTCGATGTGCGTTTGGGTCGTCAAAAATACTAGACCTTCAGTGCTGCTGGCGTGATTAAGTGATTTAATACTCTCCTTACGACCGATATCAATAACGAGCTGCTGGTTAGGAAATATAACTACCCCGCGGCTACAGATAAGTGGTACAGTGTATCTCTCAGACATTTGACCTCCTTTATTAAAAGACGCAGATGCGTCTTTGTGTTTAAGCTTTTAAGATTTCTAGGGCCTTAGCCATCCGCAAGTCATTTTTGATGGCTTTTCTTTCAACTACTTTAGCGATATCTTCAGGTGCAATACCATAACGAGAGCCGACTTCAGCGACTTCTTTATCAATCTCTTCTTCGCTAACTACAACACCTTCGACCTCAGCAATCTTTTCTAAGACTAAACGTAACTTTACACGACCTTCAGCATCTGACTTGAGATTGTCGTGTAATACCTCATTAGACATTCCAGTTAATTGCAGGTACAGCTCAAGGGAGAATCCTTGCATACGCATATTGTGATCCATCTCTTTTTTTAAATCTACGATTTCATCTTCAATCATCACATCGGGGATGTTGACCGTCGCCCCAGCAACTACCTTGTCTAATAATGCATTGGTAGCTTCATCTTCACTTCTTTTCTTCTTATCTTCTAATAACCTATTCTTGATATTCTCCTTAAGTTCTTCAGGAGTATTTACTCCTTCAATATCTAAGTCTTTAACTAGTTCTTCATCTAAGTCCGGTACGACCTTTCTTTTGATTTCGTGGACTTTGACTTTAAAGACAACAGCCTGACCCTTTAAATCTTCATCATGGTAGTCCTCGGGGAAACTGATGTCGATATCTTTACTTTCTTCAGCTTTCATACCAATAAGCGCCTCTTCAAAGCCGGGAATAAAAGTACCAGAGCCGATTTCAAGGTCATAATTTTCACTATAGCCACCTTCAAAGGCTTCGCCATCTTTGTAACCATCAAAGTCAATGATGACCGTATCACCCTCTTCAACAGTGCCATCTTCCTTGATTTCAAGGTCAGCTTTACGCTCACGCAAGATTTCAATCTCTTCATTCACCTCATCATCAGTAACTTCCACTTCCGCTGGTGCATAACCTAAATTCTTGTATTCACCTAAAGTTACATCAGGCTTGACCGGACAATCAAAGACAAAGGTGACATGTGTTTCGTCAATCTCTTTGATGTCGAGTGAAGCACGATCGATGAGCTCGATTTCCGTACTATCTAGCGCTTCCTTGAAGACATCATTGGCCATGTCTTCGGCAGCTTGGACATATATATTGGCCTCACCAAGACGAGCCCTAATCATGTGCTTAGGAGCCTGTCCCTTTCTGAAGCCTTTTATCTCAACGTTCTTGGCTAGTTTATTGAAGGCTTTCTCTTGGGCTTTAGCCCACTTCTCGCCTTCAACTGAAGTGGTAATCTGTACTTTACCATCTGATATCTTGTTTAACTCTGCCATATTTCCTCCTGATTGCCAGACCATTATAGCAAATCTCCTGATGGGATTGCTAATGAATACACTAGAAAGATGATACAGTGCCAAAAGAGTTTAAAAAGCTTTACAATCCTTCTTTCTAAACTAGCAACCTTCTAATAATTCTTCAATACCGGATTTATCGATTAGATTAGAGCCAACTGCGTCTTTATATGTCCTAAAACGCTCATCATCGAATAGAGCATAGACATAGGCAATGGCACTTTTGGCGATAAGTATCCCCTCTTCTTCAGACAGGGATAATGGCAGTTGCATAAGGGCAATACGACTGATGAGGCTTTTACAAAGTTGAGCTAGTGTTGGGTCTTCAATGCCGATGGTATCTTGTAAGTGTTCAATAGCGGCGACATAGCCTTCGCTTTCTATCGGTCTTTCGCAATAAAGTGGTATGAACTTATATTCAATATCGTGTTTTACGATGGTAAATTCATCTCTTATTCCCTGAGCTATTAGCTCATCTACTAATAAGACTTTGGCATCTATGAATTTATCTTCGGATAAAAAAGTATTGATTATATCTATGTGCTCACGCAGGTTTAGTTTTATAAGAGCGCTTATACCAGCTAACTGAATAGCTGGATCCTCGCTAGATAAATACTCCTCTATCTTCTCTAGGCTCGGCGGTGCTACATCGTAATCCATGTGCTCGGCCTCTATCGCTTTTAGGCGCTCTTCAACATCTTTTGGTATATAGGGTACTGATAACTCTTCTGATATTCTAGCCTTAGCCTTCTCGTCTTGACCTGTCGCAAAGAAGTCCTCTATCTCTTTAATGGTCGCTTCATAATAATCGCTCAAATCCATATTTTTATTATAGCAAATCAATGCTAGAATGGTGCTCATGGAAAACGAACTGCATCCCAATGAGAACAAAGACTTAGTCATTGAAGTTAATGGTAAAAGATACCAGCGTATCCCCATCAAAACCCATGTCATAAAGTATGGTGATGACATCGCTGAGGTTGTCTTACGCTATGCCAAAGAACACCTCAAAGATGGCGATCAAATATTCATATCGGAAAAGGCTGTAGCTTGTACTCAAAAGGATAGAGCCATTCCCCTAGATGAGATAAAGCCAAGTAAACTTGCGACTTTTTTAAGTAAGTTTGTTACTAAGACGCCCCATGGTATTGGGCTTGGTATGCCCGAGACCATGCACTACGCCCTAAAGGAATGCGGTACTTTTAGAATACTACTCGCTGCCTTTTGTAGTGCAGTAGGTAAGTTATTTGGGAAACGTGGTTGGTTTTACATCGTAGCTGGGCCAAAGGCCGCTACCATCGATGGCCCAACACCCAACACTATCCCGCCTTACAATAACTGTGTCGTCTTAGGGCCCAAGAACCCCGAAGAAGTGGCAAAAAAGGTATCAGAGGCAATTGGAGTGCCTGTACTTATCGTTGACATCAATGATTTGGGTGGTAAGGTCTTAGGAAGTAGCGATAATAAGATATCTAATGAACTAATAGTCAAGATACTAAGTGATAATCCTTTGGGCCAAGACAGGGCATCAACACCTATAGGCATCATCAGACCTCAGCTTTGAACTTGCAATAAGTCGATAAGGGACAGTGGTCACAATCAGGCTTTTTGGCCTTGCAGAGATAGCGACCAAAGAATATGAACAAGTGATGCGACTTTATCCAATAGTCTTCCCTAAAAGCTCGACAGAGCTTTTTTTCAATGGTCGAGACATCATCGTCCTTTCTAGCAAAACCCAATCTTTTAGCGACACGACTCACATGAGTATCTACGGCAAAAGCCGGTATACCAAAGGCTTCAGCGAGTACAACATTAGCTGTTTTATCGCCAACACCAGGAAGACTAGTAAGTGCCTTTTTATCCTTAGGAACTTTACCATCATAGTCTTTAACTAAAGCCTTAGCCATAGCGATTAGATTAGTAGCCTTATTGTGATAGAGGCCAAGTGAAGCGATAATACCTTCGACATCCTCTTGTATTGCACTACTCAGTGCATAGACATCAGGATATTTGGCAAACAAAAACGGCGTAACAGCATTTACTCGCTCATCAGTAGTCTGAGCACTTAACATAACGGCACACAAAAGCTCAAACTCGTCGCGGTACAAGAGTTCGCAATGCGCCTCGGGAAAAGTCCTATCCAGTATGGCGTATACTTCTTCAGCCTTTGTGGTCATGGGCATTTTGCAAAATGGCTTTGACATAGAAGATATTCGGTTCACCCTTTTGATAGACCTCGGCCTGTCTTAGAGCGTCGCTTATTTCTTCTTCACTATAAGAGCTGATTAATTCATTGAGTATAGTCATCTCGGTGGTATTGAGCACTCTATTAAAGACCTCTTCAAAAAGGCGCAAGATAGAGGTGAAGTTATTGGCAATAGGCTCAGGCTTAGCGCTATAAAGACCAGATAAGTCATAGCAGATATGGCCATTGACATTTATCTTGAGATATTTCTTATCGACTAAGCTTTGTAATGACTTGTCGACCATATCGACGGTTATACCGAGCTTGCGCCCAATCATTTCATAAGTCAATTCAAGACCAGCCTCGTTATAGGCGTTTATCAATACACACAACAAGACTTCCCTATCACTAAGGTCAAAATTCTCTAGTTCAAATAAAAGGTACTTATTTTTATCGATATAAGGCTTATCTATAAACATCGTAAGCCTCTATGAATTTTCGACAATATTCAGCGCTGTTTTTAGCCGCTACTTGTAAGAAAGCTATAAAGTCGCTTTCACTGTCTTCGGCTGTAACTACATCAGAAACAGCACGAATAATGATAAAGGGAACGCCTAAGAAAGTCGCGGTATTGGCGATAGCAGCCGCCTCCATTTCAACAGTCTGCGCACTTGGAAACTCATTTACAATCTTATCTATATCGTCTTTGCGATAGACAAAAACATCACCACTGACATGCCTATCAAAATAGGTGTCGTCATCTTTCAGTTTTTTTGCGATATCTAAAAGATGTTCGTCTGGCCTAAAGGTGTGGTCTTCATCACCAAAGTCTTTGGGCCATTCATCCACTTCAAGGTCGTGGAAACCAATAATCTCTGGTATCACTACTGAACCGATGGGTATGGTAGGTGTCAAAGAGCCCGTACTACCGATATTTATGATGTATTCAATAGGTAGTTTATTTATGATTGTGCTCGCCGTTATAGCGGCCACGGTCTTACCAACACCACTTTTAAGTAAAACGACATCATGATTACTCAAACGACCATAATATACTTCGATACCACAGAGTTCATCTTGTCTGGGTTCGACCATGATGTCTTTTAAAGCAGTCACCTCTTCATCCATTGCGGCAATAATAGCTATCATATCTTCTCTCCTATAAATAGTACTTTCTCTTCTGGAATAAAATCTGGTATATAAGTCACCTTATAACCTATCTCTTCCATTAGTCTTTTGACATCTTCGTCATCAAAGACATTCTGTTCATGGTGCTCCTCAATGACTTTGTCTTTTGTATAGAAGACAAAGTGCGAATAAAGCTTATCACCTTCACTTTTTATGGTAAGACGATAATCGACTTCTTCAACACTTCCCTCTTCGATATACATGTCTTTAAATTCTTCTAATCTCTTCACGTCGTGCATATCAAAGATGAAGACACCGCCTATTCTTAGATGTTCGTATGCCGACTTAAG
>CAZXIB010000025.1:6535-11389 GCA_964639815.1 uncultured Thomasclavelia sp.
TGCTTTGTAATATAGCTAAGCCAATAGCTATAGCCATCTGGGTCTTGTAAAAGAGCGTCGTAAAGCTTAGCTAAGTAGGTATAGTTATCTACAAGCTCAGGTGTTCTGACCATAACTTTTCCAACGAGTACTGAGCTCTTGCCTCTTCACTAAAGATATGAACCATGACATCGTTATAGTCGACTATCTGCCAAGTAGGGTCAGCGTCATCGAGATGATATATTTCAAAGTCACCAAGCTCTTTTTTTAAGAAGTCAACTAACGACTCACTGTGACGGTCATTCTTAGCTGTACAGATAATGAATTGGTCACATATGGGGCCAGACTTGCCAAAGTCGATGACAACGATGTCCTCGGCTAGGTGTTTATCTAATACATCAGTTATGGATTTTGCTTTTTCTGTCATTAGCTACATACTCCTCTACGTCTTTCTTCAGTGCATCAAAGGCCTTGTGAATGTCTTGAAAGGCCATGTCTAAGATGTCATCCTTAATGCCTCTTAGTGGTTCACGCTTATCAGCGATATATAGTATCTTAGCAAGCATTGCCTTAGATGTCCCATAGGTATGATGATATATGGCATTTAAGACATCACTATCATAATAGTTGAACTTCTCTTTTATAAAATATGGTGCTGAAAAGCTGTGTAAGACTGCTTCTGGCTCACCTACCCTAGAAACATCATAATATCTGAGATAATCTAGGTGTTCATTTTTTGATAAGGGCTTAGTAATATCGTGTAGGGCACCAGCGATATAGGCCTTTTTATAGTCAGCGTGATAACGTTTAGCTAAGGTCATAGCTAAATCAGCAACACTCATCGAATGAGCAAAGCGCTCAGGTGGCAAGATATCTTTAGCAATCTCTATTATGATATCTGGTCGTTCTATAAAAATGATGGCCTTATCTTTTTTAGGCAAGCGATGAAAACTATTTATATCGTATCTCATGGTAACCTGATAATGGCTTCTTTACTAGGACGATATAGAATGATAGTTCTTCCTATTATCTGCACGACCTCGGCCTTTGTCATCCTACTTATCTCAATAGCCACCTCATTAACTGACTCCGTACAAGACTTAAGTAAGCTCACCTTTATAAGTTCATGAACAGCCAAGTAATCGTCAACACCAGCAAGCAAATTCACACTCAGACCATCCTTACCAATCTGGTAAATGGCTCGCTTTTTGTTGGCTAAGGCCTTTAGGTAGGATTTTTGTTTGTTGGTAAGCATCTATAATATCCTCTCTCTTTCCTTTATCCCTAAGGGATAAGACATGTGCAGTGTAATATCGCCACTTCCCTTGATACTAAAGGCTCCAAGACCATTGATGACAAGTTCAACAGCCTTACTAGACTTATGGCGATGAGCTTTAGCGTTTGATATCTTAGTGATATTCCTTTTTACTAAGTAGTCTTGAAGATTTTCGGCCTTAGTTCTATGAATGTCTATCCTATCATCGATATGAAATACTAGTGTAGAGCGCTCTTTTGGTCTTAGCGTAATTGCTAAAAGATCTTCGACTACGTAAGATTGTGGTGAATAAACCTGATATACTCTTGGCTTTATCTGGTGGTCTAAGACATAACGCTTGACTTCAGTACTTGAGAAAAAGGTAGCTAAGTGGTCATCATATAAAAGCCCTGGTGTATCGATAAACCTAAGACCTTCATGTTTCATTTCATTAAAGGCTACTGTCGTTGATGGATACTTACTGCTCAACAAGACCTCTTTGCCTACAAGCTTATTAATGACAGTGGACTTACCGGCATTGAAGTGACCGATGAAGATATAGGTATCTTCATTGCATCTCTTAACAGAACTCAGGAATAAGTCTTTAAAGTGCTCATCATACTTGTGAACTAATAGAACATCAAGGACATCTATCCCCTTTAGCCTTTCCCTTATGGAAGTAATGAGGTAGTTCTCATATTTACTGATATCAGTAGCAGCCGATAAGAGATCGAACTTATTGAAGATAATAATGGCTCGTCTTCCTTTTAAGGCATCTATAATCGCTTCATCTAAAGCGAAGTCAACATTCATGACATCAATAATCCAAACGATGATACCTTCTTGGCTTTTTATGCCTTCTAAAATATCAGCATTTTTAAAGCTATCACGCAAATCAATCGTCAAATCACCATAATGCCTTATCTTAAAACAGCGCTGACACAAGTCCATATCCAAAGAATTGACATAGCCAATAGCTTTGGCATCGCCATCTTGTAAAATAGCGCCACAACCCGTACACTTCTTAATCATAATTTGATGATGCCTTCTCTTATGAGGAAACGCTCAAAGATACGATTTATACGCGTGTTGAAGCTATCCTTATCAACTAGTGGATGAACTAAAATGCTGTACATACCCATTCGATTGGCGCCAACGACATCAGTTAATATTTGATCGCCGATGGTCATCGTCTCCTCGACCTTAAGATTATGCGCTTTAAGGAGACGCTTATAGCCATATTTTAGAGGCTTCATCGCTGTATCAATCCAATGAAAGTCTGTTCCTTTAAGAAATCTTTTGACTCTTCCGGTGTGGTTATTGGAAATAATGACGACATAAAAACCTGCAGCGATAAAATCTTCTAATATCTTCCTTGAATTCTCATCGATATCCTTTTCGTAGTGCGGGGCCAGCGTATTATCAAGATCGATTAAGATATTGCGATAACCTTTGGCATATAGTTCATCTTTGGGAAGATTCTCTAACTTCTCGATATAGAGGTTAGGTTGAAAGATAGACTGTCTAGCCATCATCTTCCTCTAAAAGACTTATGTCCTCGACTGTTTCAGTAGTGGTACCCTCAGGTATATCGATGATTGGTGCTATAGGTAGACCTGTGTCTTCGCCCTTAATGATAAAGAAAGGCGTATTTATGTCATTTGTTGATGTAAGTCGTGCTGACCTATCTTTGCGAGTCAGAGAACTTATGGCAATAGCCTTACGCTGTCCATCAAAAATGATAATGTGGTCAGATGGTTCACAAGCTATGGCCTTATATGGTGGTACAATCTTCTTTTTAGTGGTAGGCACTAGTAAGATGCCCTTGATACCACGATTTGTCATCTCCAAATCTTCTACAGCCATACGTTTCATCTTAGCCTCTTGGTCAACTAGTAATATCTGCGGATGGCGTGCATCTACTACGATGAAGTCGACAGCCTCATCACCCTTAAGACCAATGGCTTTTATACCTTTGGCTTTAAGATTACTTGGGCGGATAATACCGGCACTATAATAGTTGTAGTAGTAGCTAGAAGATATAACGACGATGTCATCATCGACAAGCGTTAACTTAGCAGCAACCAAACTATCATCAGCGGCAATATTCATGACCTTCGCCAGACGGTTATACCGCTGAATCTTCAGTTCACTTAATAGTGAACGCTTAATCAGACCCTTTTTAGTCAGTGTCGTAATAAAACAATAAGACATAAAGTTCTTGACAACTAGAGCACTTACTACGTTTTCGTCACTATCAATATTTACATAAGAAGACAGATGTTTGCCTAAGTCTTTAAACCGTGCTTCTTCGATGGTATAGACTGGTATACAAGCATAATTACCCTTGCTGGTAAATACTAGTAAGTAATCTAATGTCTCAACCTCGCGATAGCCAATGAGACTATCGTTTTCCTTAAAGGCTGGTAATTGGTCAGGGTTAGCGTTGAAACTGCGCAAAGACATCCTTTTTATATAACCAGCTTTTGATACACTTATAACACAAGGCTCGTTTATTATCATCGCTTCTTTATCGACAGTAATCTCCTCAACAGTATCTTCTATTTTGGTGCGCCTTGGGATATTATAGGTTTCCTTTATCTCCTTTAAGTCATCGGCGATAACCTTAATCAATACATCTTTAGAATCGATAATAGCCCTGAGGTCAATGATTTCATTATTGAGAGTAGCGTATTCCTGTTTTAGTGCATTTATATCGGTATTAGATAAACGATATAGACGTAAATTAACTATAGCCTCAGCCTGTTCGCCAGAAAATAGATAAGCTTCCATGAGCTTCTTTTTTGCATCCGCCTTATCCTCTGACCGTCTAATAAGGTCGATAATCTCATCGAGATACGATATGGCTTTGACCAAGCCTTCTAAGATGTGTTGGCGTTTAAGTTTTTGGTCTAAGAGATACTGACTGCGACGCAATATCGTCTCTTTGCGGAAGGCAATAAAGGTATCAATAGCTTTTAAAAGATTCATAAGAACCGGTCTATGGTCGACTATAGCTATCATGTTGTAGCTGTAGTTAACTTGTAAGTCCGTATTCTTATATAGATAATTTAATACAAGATTTGCATCCTGTTCCTTTTTGATGTCTATGACAACTCTTAAGCCATCGCGACCTGACTCATCACGGACATCGACAATGCCTTCAATCTTGCCATCAAGGCGTATCTCGTCAATTTTGCGCACGAGATTAATCTTGACGACTTCATAAGGTATCTCAGTAACGATTATCTGTTTTAGGGTCTTGGTCTCAACAATCTCGCACTTAGAACGTAAAACGACCTTGCCCCTTCCTGTATTAAATACATCTCTAATATTGTCCTTACCTTGGACAATGCCGCCAGTTGGGAAGTCTGGGCCCTTAATAAACTGCATAAGGTCTTCGACAGTCGCATTTTCATCATATAAACGATGTATTGTCGCATCAATGACTTCGCCCAAATTATGCGGGGCAATATTAGTGGCATAACCCGAGGCAATACCCGTAGAACCGTTTACTAAAAGTAGCGGAAATCTAAGTGGTAAAACGGTCGGTTCGACCATTGTGTCATCGTAGTTATTAGTAAAGTTGACACATTCCTTATCGATATCGGTAAGTAGCT
>CAZXIB010000026.1:0-11322 GCA_964639815.1 uncultured Thomasclavelia sp.
GTATATTGACGGCTGAAAAATTTAACATTGGTGTTTCTCTCAAATATTCTTCCATGTAATCTTCCTGCTAATGCGTTTTTACAACAGATTAGGCATTACGTCTCCCTATGATATATAACAGCTAAAATCATTTGTCTCTTCTTGTTAGTTCCGTAGCTGTTATCCTTTATGACCTATTCACGTTTCATAATACGTTCTGATGCAAAACAAAGTCAATTGCGTGATGTTTATTACCAGCATAGAGGATAATTGCTTATATGGCAAGCTATAGATGAAGTAGTGTGAATTCATAAACAAGCAAAAGCCCCGGACAACCGCTATAGCAGTAGGTCTCGGGGTTTCTTGTCTCAAATACCTATCAAAGTAAAGTGAAGTCTTGTTGCTTAGAATGATGCAATGTTACACGTGTAACATCTATTTGATAACAGACTTGCCGCCCATATAAGGTCTTAGAGCTGTTGGGATGTTGACGCTTAGGTCAGCGTTGAGATTATTTTCTAAGAAGGCAATAAGCATCCTAGGTGGTGCGACGACAGTATTGTTGAGAGTATGGGCAAAATATTTCTTGCCATCTGCACCTTCAATACGAATCTTCAGTCTTCTTGCTTGGGCATCGCCTAAGTTTGAACATGATCCAATTTCAAAGTACTTCTGTTGTCTTGGTGACCAAGCTTCGACGTCACATGACTTAATCTTTAAGTCAGCTAAATCGCCACTGCAGCACTCCAGTGTTCTAACTGGTATATCTAAGGTCAAAAAGAAGTCCACAGTATTGTGCCATAACTCCTCGTAGAATTTCATTGAATCCTCAGGACGGCATACAACAATCATTTCCTGCTTTTCAAATTGGTGAATACGATAGACACCACGCTCTTCAATGCCGTGAGCACCGACTTCTTTACGGAAACAAGGTGAATAAGAAGTCAACTTATAGGGCATATCCTTTTCAGGGATGATGGTGTCTATGAAACGTCCAATCATGGAATGCTCCGATGTACCAATGAGATATAGGTCTTCTCCTTCTATCTTGTACATCATGTTCTCCATTTCAGCGAAAGACATAACCCCAGCGACTACATTCCCATGAATCATGTAAGGCGGGATGACATAGGTAAAACCTCTGTCTATCATGAAGTCGCGGGCATACGATAGTATAGCGCTATGTAACCTAGCGATATCCCCTGTTAGATAATAGAAGCCATTGCCACTTGTCTTCCGCGCACTGTCTAAATCAATACCACTTAGATGCTCCATAATGTCCGTGTGGTATGGAATATCAAAATCAAAGTTACGTATAGTACCAAACTTCTCGAGTTCTACATTTTCACTATCATCCTTACCAATAGGTACCGAAGAATCGATGATATTAGGTATCACCAACATCCGCTTATTAACCTCTTCGCTAAGTTCGGCTTCCCTCTTTTCAATATTGGTAATCGTGTCACCAATAGCGGCGATGTTACGCTTCATTTCCTCAGCCTCTTCCTTCTTGCCTTCTCGAAGTAGCTGTCCTATCATTTTGGAGTCGGCATTACGCTTAGCTCTGAGGTCATCGGCTTGTTTGCGGATGGCGCGATATTCGCTGTCTAGGCTACGAACGTCATCAACCAAGACTAGCTTTTCGTCTTGGAACTTCTTGCGAATATTCTCCTTTACTAAGTCTGGATTTTCTCTAATTAAATCAATATCTATCATAAGTCCTCCTGAAAATAAAAAAGCACCTTTAAAGGACGGTTGGGGACCGTGGTGCCACCTTTATTACTTCTCAATAGTCAATAACGAGACTAACCGTGACTTTAGGTCAAGCGCGGGAGCGGTTCTCCTGCCCTGTGTCAGTAGTTTGCAGCTACCACTACCTCTCTGTACACAGCAGGACAGGTTACTATCTCTCGTTTACTGCATTGACATCATTCTAAACCGATTGCCACCAAAAGACAATCCTTTATTCCTGAGGTGATGGTGCAGATTCTTCGTCTTCTAATTCATCTTCACTACTGGCTAAGATTGTGACTTCAGAAACAAAGGTTCCTTCTTGCGGCTTAATGAGGCGTACGCCCATTGTATTGCGCGAACGCGGTGGAAGGTCTTTCAGATTAATCCGAATAATGATGCCATCATTAGTCATAATCATGCAATCCTCATCACCATGGACAGCCTTCAAACTGACTAATGAGCCTATCTTTTCATTTATCTTTAGGGTCATAACGCCTTTTGTGCCACGGGACGTCTTGCGATATTCATCAATTGACGTTACTTTGCCATAACCATTAGCGGAGACAACCAAGATATATTCGCCATCTTTATCCGTACAAGCACCGATGACATTGGAACCATCAACGTTCATACCTTTTACGCCACTAGCGGCTCTGCTCATCGCTCTGACATCCTCTTCGTCAAAGCGTACCGCTTTTCCACCGGATGACCCAATGATAATCTCATCATGTCCATCGGTAAGTAACACGGATATAAGTTCGTCATCTTCTCTGAGCTTTATTGCAATCTTGCCGTTTTGTCTTATCCACCTGAATTCACTTAGAGCTACACGTTTACATATACCATTGCGTGTTACAAAGATAAGGAAATTATTTTCGCCAACGCTGTCACGTTTAATGTCAATCATCGCCTTAACCTTTTCATCTTTTTCAATATTTAAAAGGTTTACGACTGGTAGCCCTTTAGCACTACGTGATGCTTCAGGTATTCTATAGCCCTTAGTACGGTAGACTTTACCCCTACTAGTAAAGAACAGCAGGTCATCATGTGTCGACATAACTATATTTAAATCGGCTATATCGTCTTCGTTTAATCCAACACCTTTCTTACCTCGTCCACCTCTATTTTGCGTCTGGTAGGTATCGAGAGGTAATCTCTTTATATAACCATTGGTAGTCATAGAGATGATGACGTCAGAAACTGGGATGAGGTCTTCGTCTTCAACGTCGATTTCACCATCAATAATCTGTGTCATCCGCTTATCACCGTATTTCTCTCTAATCTCTGTTAGTTCAGTCTTTATAATGCTAAGAACGCGATTGTGGTCAGCTAAGATATTTTTATAGTCTTCAATAGCTGTTAAAAGTCCTCTTAGCTCCTCAAATATCTTATCGCGCTCAAGACCAGTAAGACGGCGCAGCTGCATCTCCATGATGGCTTTGGCCTGAACTTCATCAAGGCCGAAGTTAGCTTGTAAATTGGCGATAGCTGATGAATTGTCCTTGGACGAACGTATTGTCTCAATGACTGCATCGATGTGGTCAAGTGCAATCTTTAGACCTTCTAAGATATGAGCACGCTCTTGTGCCTTCTTGAGGTCATACTTTGTTCTTCTTTCAATGACATCAATTTGGTGCTTGATATACTCTTCTATAAGACCTTTAAGTCCTAAAAGAACCGGCTTATTGTTTACAAGAACAACGTTATTAACACCAAAAGTAGTTTGTAGTGGCGTCAGACGATATAGTTGATTGAGCAAAACTTCAACTTGGATGTCACGGCGAACTTCCATGACAATCTTAATGCCTTCACGATTTGATTCATCACTTAATGAAGTAATGCCGTCAATCTGCTTTTCTCTAGCCAGTTCTGCTATCTTAGAAACAAGTGATGCCTTGTTTATTTGATAAGGTATTTCCTTAACAATGAGGCGTTTCTTGCCATTAGCTAGTTCCTCGACATCTATTTTACTGCGACAAACAATAGTACCACGACCGGTCTCATAAGCCTTCCTAATGCCCGACCTACCTACAATATAAGCACCAGTGGGAAAATCAGGTCCGGATATATGCTTATCCATGAGCTCATCGACAGTAATATCAGGATTATCAATCACCGCAATCGTTGCATCGATACTTTCAGTTAAATTGTGTGGTGGCATATTGGTAGCCATACCAACAGCAATACCAGTTGATCCGTTTACTAGAAGGTTTGGAAACTTAGATGGCAAGACAACAGGTTCTAATTCTTCTGCATCATAGTTGTCCTTCCAATCGACTGTCTCTTTACGGATATCACGAAGCAGTTCAAAGGCAATCTTTGACATCCTGGCCTCGGTATAACGCATAGCCGCTGCCTCATCGCCATCTAACGAACCAAAGTTTCCATGGCCATCAATAAGAGGATAGCGGTATGAGAATGGTTGAGCCATACGAACCATAGAGTCATAAACTGCTGTATCACCATGAGGATGATATTTTCCCAGGACATCACCGACGATACGCGCCGACTTCTTATGTGGCTTATCCGAGGTTATGCCCATCTCAAATACCGAGTATAGTATTCTACGGTGAACAGGTTTTAGACCATCTCTAACATCAGGTAAGGCCCGAGAAACGATAACCGACATTGAGTAGTCCAAGAAGTCAGAACGGACTTCATTAGCAATACTGACGTCTTTTATCTTGCCATGATCAAAATTTTCTAAGTAATTATCTTCCATGGAGGCCTCCCTTAAATATCTAAATTAGCGAAGTGGGCGTTTTCAGTTATAAAGTTACGACGTGGTTCAACTTCATCACCCATCAACATACTAAACACACTATCAGCTTCCATCGCATCTTCAATGGTTACTCGTTTTAAAGTCCTTACTTTGGGGTCGAGGGTTGTTTCCCAGAGTTGTTCAGGATCCATTTCACCAAGACCTTTGTAGCGTTGAATGCTGTAGTTGGATACAAATTCTTGTTTATAAACTTCACATTCTGCATCGTCATAGGCATAGCGGATAGCATTGCCTTTTTGTATCTTATAAAGTGGTGGCATAGCGATGTAGACATAACCACCTTCAATGACGGGTTTTAGGAAGCGATATAAGAATGTCAACATCAACGTACAAATATGAGCACCGTCAACATCAGCATCTGTCATGACGACAATCTTATGATAACGGAGTTTACTCAAGTCAATCTCGTCACCGATTCCGCACCCAAAGGCTGTAATCATCGAGCGAATTTCAGCATTATCAAATATCCTATTAATTCTCGCTCTTTCAACATTTAAAATCTTACCGCGAAGTGGTAAAACAGCTTGGAAGGTTGAGTCACGACCCATCTTTGCACTACCACCAGCTGAGTTACCCTCGACAATGTATATTTCGCTAATTGAGGCATCTTTTGATGAACAGTCAGCTAATTTCCCGGGTAAAGAGGAGACCTCTAAAGCATTTTTGCGTCTAGTAAGTTCTCTGGCCTTACGAGCTGCTACTCTGGCCTTTGAGGCCATTATTGTCTTTTCGATGATACTTTTAGCATCAGCGGGATGCTCTAATAAGAAACGCCACAGGTCTCTGGCTAAGATTTCTGAGACAACTTTTCGAACCTCGGAGTTACCGAGCTTTCCTTTGGTCTGTCCTTCGTATTGTGGGTTTGGATGTTTTATGGAGATGATGGCAGTCAAGCCCTCTTTGATATCATCGCTTTGTAGTGATTCTTCTTCTTTTTTAAGGAAGTTATTTTCTTTGGCATATTTATTAATGATGCGGTTCATTGCCAATCTAAATCCTTCCTCATGGGTACCGCCTTCGACAGTGTTGATGTTGTTGCAGAAGGAATAAATGTTGGCAACATAAGAATCGTTGTATTGAATAGCAATTTCTACGGCAATATTCGTTTCTTTATCTAAGTCTTCGATGTAAATGACTTCTTCATGCAGTAAATTTTTATTTCTATTTAAGAAATTAACATACTCTTTTAAGCCACCATTGTATAAAAAACTATGCTCTTTCTTTTCACCATCTACATCCATAAAGGAGAAGTTAATCTTTATACCTTTATTTAAGAATGCTAGCTGTCTAAAGCGTTCGTATAGTGTTTGATAGTCGTAGTCTGTGCCTTCAGTAAAGATAGTTGGATCAGCTTTAAAGCGAATCTTAGATCCGGTTATTTCTTCCTCACAATTTCCAATGACTTTTAATGGTTCAACAGTATTACCACCACGCTCAAAGCGAATAAAGTGTATCTCGCCACCAAATCTTACCTCTACTTCTAACCATTCACTTAAGGCGTTGACAACAGAGGCACCGACACCATGTAATCCTCCTGATACCTTATAAGCACCACCGCCAAATTTACCACCGGCGTGTAGTACTGTAAATATAGTTTCAACAGTAGAAATACCCGTCTTTTCGTGAATACCAACTGGCATACCGCGTCCATCATCAGTAACTGTTACAACACCATCTTTGTCAACTTCGATATCAATGGTTGTAGCAAAACCAGCCAAAGCCTCATCAATAGAGTTATCAACGATTTCCCAAACTAAATGATGTAGTCCTTTAGATGATGTTGAACCGATATACATACCAGGTCGTACACGAACAGCTTCTAAACCTTCTAAGACTTGTATGTCTGCATCGGAATAATGGTTATCTTTTACATCAGGCATCAGTGTTCCTCCCTTTTTTCTAAACTAAATAGACGATAGTCATCATTAATTTCTATTCCCTTAACATCAGTCGCAGTGATGATTGTTTGAACATCTTTTGGTAATAACTCAATCAGACGGGCTTTATTCTCTAAATCGAGTTCTGATAGCATGTCATCTAAAAGTAAGATGGGTTTTTCTTTTCTAACAGCTATTACATACTCCAGCAGTGTCAATTTAAAACTCAACATCAATAAACGTTTTTGGCCTTGAGAAGCATAAGATGCCACATCATGACCTTCAAACATAAACTCAACGTCTTCTTTGTGAGGTCCAGCAACGCTATGGCGATATATCATATCGCGCTTTTGATTATCCCTTAACATCGCCTTTATATCTTCAGGCTCTGTTGTCGAAGACCTCTTGTAAACAACCTTGATAGAGGTGTCTTGGTTACTAAGTTTCTTGTAATAGTCAGCCATCTTTTTATTTAGGAAGTCGGTGAGATGAAAGCGATATTTTATAATATTGGCGATGGGTTTAATCATCTGTTCATGCAATGTAGACAAATAAACATCGTCAATTACATCCTCTTTTAGTAAAGTATTCTTCTCTTTAAGTAGTTTTGTATAGGTAAGTGTGGCATCAAGGTAATCTTTATGTATTTTACCAAGCTCTAAATCAAATATCTTTCTTCGGTATCTCGGGCCTCGGGTAAACATCTCAAGGTCATCCGGTTTAAACAGAATAGAATTTACTGAACCGATGTAGTCAGATGCTCTTCTAATCGCGTTTTGGTCAATGAATAGTGACTTACCAATCTTAGATATAATGACGCGATATTTGTGTTTACTAGTAACTAGTTCTACTCTTGCCATATCCTTACCATACATTATTAAATCTTTATCATCACTAGTTCTAAAAGACTTGGTATTACAAGCTAAGATAATTCCTTCGAGGATATTAGTCTTTCCTGTGCCGTTATTTCCAATGATAATGTTTTTGGTTGAATATAAGTCGAGGTGATAATTGTGGTAACTTCGGAAATTGTTTACTTCGATACTATTTATTACCATGACTTATATAGTATTCCTTATTATTTATACTTATAAAATCGCCATCGTATAATTTGCGACCGCGACGGTCTTCTATTTCTTTATTGATGAAAACATCGTGGTCTTTAAGAAACCACTTTGCCTCACCACCCGATTGAATAACCTCAATTAATTTGAGTAACTGTCCTAGAGTGATAAATTCATCTTCAATGACGACCGTTCTTCTTTCCATAAATTACCTTTCACATTATACCATTTTTTCCCTTAAAACACTAGGTAGTATAGGTATACTTACAAAAAGAAAAATCGCTTAAATCAGCTAAAAAAGCAGAAATACGCGATTTAGTAAAGTCTTAGGTGTCTTTCTCTAGCTTCTGACTGGGGAGATAATTTGAATAAGACTGTCATCATCTTGTGCCTTAATGACGATTGGTTTAAGTTCACCAGAGAAGTTTATTATGACAGTGTTATCGGTGAAAGTCTTTAAGGCATCAATCATATAACGTCCACTACAAGAAATAGTTATAGGCTCGCCTGTAAAGTTAATAACTGGTAAATCTTCACTAGAAGATCCTATCTCTTGAGAAGAGCTTGAAATATTTAAAGCGGCATTATTAATCGTAAGTTTAATAACGTTTTTTCCTTCTGATTTTATAAAGGAAGTCCGCTCTGTTGCATCTAATAAGTCTTTAGTATTAACCACAAGTGTTTGGGAGAATGATGGCGGTACAAGTCTTGATACATCAGGAAAGGCGTTGTCGATGAGCCTAGCTCTTACAATGATGTCATCAAATACAAATGATATCTTATTAGGATCGATAGCCATGGCAAAGTTTTCGTTACCATCTAGTATAGAAACGATGTTGTTTAGAGTTTTAGCTGGTATAGTAATATCAAAATTTAGTTCTTTATCAAGATTAACAGTCTTAGTAGCTAATCTAAAAGAGTTTGTAGCGCTACAGGTTAATTTGTTTCCTTCTGCTTTAAAATTGACACCCATCAAAGCTGGTCTTGTCTCTTTATCACTACAGGCAAAAGCAGTCTGGCGACAAATTTTTTCAAAAGTCATGGTGTCCATGGAGTAAGTTGTATCTCCCACCTCAAAACTGATAGGTGGATAATCAATTGCACGAATGCCGTTAATACGATAAGTAGCATTAATACCAGAAATCTTTGTAAGTGCCCCATCTAGTATTTCGATTGTGACAACACTACCATCAATCTTACGAACAATCTCTGATATATATCTAGCATCTAAGACGACTACACCTACATCTTTAACAACAAGTTCATTACCTTCATCTTTAGTGTATAGCGTTTTGGATATCGAAAGGTCAGCATCGGAACCGATAAGTGTTACATAGTCTTCAAAAACCTCAATCTTCACACCACTTAATGATGGTATTGGTGCAACTGTCGAAATAGCCTTATTAACAATACTAAGAGCATTGTTTAAAACGTTTTTGTTTATTTGAAATTCCATCGACGCTTCCTCCCCTTCTTGTATTCTTTTTTTCATTTATAACTAGTATATCGCATTGAATAATTTTTGTAATGACTTTAAAAATCTTTTACAACCTCACGCTTCCTCTTTGTCTAATAGTATTTAATTATAACTATTATTATTAAGGGTGTGGATTTGTGGATAAGTGCTCATATACAAGGTGATAATCGTAAGTTTTCGATGTTGATATTGTTGTGTATGAACAGTGGATGATAGTGGATATCTACTTAAGATTGGCTTCTAATTCTTGAATAGCCTTTTTATAGAAATCGTTGTTGCGCATATTTTCTTCAACTCGCTCACAAGCATTTATTACAGTTGAGTGATCGCGTTTACCAAAGTTATTACCAATGTCTTTATAAGGTATATCGAGATGTTTGCGACAGAGATACATAGCAATCTGTCGGGGCATTGCAATCTTTTTGGTGCGGACTTTGGAATTGAGTTGTTGTTTGGTGATGCCATAATAATCACAAACAACCTTCTTTATCTTATTTATATCGATATCAGCATCGGCGTCAGCCACTTGACCTTGGAAGGCCTCAAAAGCTGCTTCTAAGGTGATGTGATTAGTCGGTACAAAATTTATAGCGTAGAAAAGTAACCTGTTTAAAGCTCCTTCTAAACGTCTTACATCTTGCGAGAAATTTGTAGCTATATAGGTTAAGACGTCTTCATCAATACTTTGAGAACTACTAAGAGAAAGTTTACTCTTTAATATATTAAGACTTGTCTCAAATTCAGGAGCGCCGATATTAACATTAAGTCCTTGGTCAAAACGAGAAATGATTCGCTCTTCAAGGTCTTCGATATCCTTAGGTAAACGATCAGAAGTGACACATATCTGCTTCTTGTTATCAACTAGCTCATTAAATATCCTAAAGAAGACTTCGTGAGTCTTTTCCTTACCAGCAATAAACTGAATATCATCAACCAGCAATACATCAAGATTATAAAAAGCTGTCTTGAAGTCATTGATGGTGTGGTTTTTAATCGAGGATGTCACCCCTTCAACAAAATCAAGACCTGATATCAAACCTATCTTATAGTGTGGGAAAAGAGCTGCTACTTTATTGCCAATAGCGTTTAATAAATGGGTCTTACCAAGACCAGAATTACCATATATAAATAAGGGATTATAAGAAAGACCAGGATTAGTGGCACAGGTAAGTGCTGATACCTGGGCTTGGATATTACTTTTACCCACAATAAAATTTTCAAAGTTATAGTTCTTATCACAGTGTGTATTAAAGAAGACATTGACATTATCTTTCTTCGCTTCTTCTTTACTTGTATCTTCTTGAAAGGCTTTAATTTCAACATGTCGATGTAAAACTTTAAAGAAGGCCTCTTTAATTTGTTCCTTAGCTTGCTCAATAATTACAAAAGCTAAAAAATAAGTACAAGCCATTGTTACTTCTGCATCAGCTAGTGATACGATGTAGCAATTACCAGCCAACATTTCTAAGACGGATTCGTCGAAACCTCCTTCCTCAGAAATAATGCGAACAACTTCGCGCCATACATTTGCTAGATAATAATCATTCATAATCAATTCCCTTTTTTGACATATTCTAACCACAAAATTACCTGTTTGAAAGGCCTGTAAAAAGATGTCCACATCCCCACTTTTTAACAAGTCCTTGTAACACCGTGTAAACACAGACTTATCCACACTTATCCACATCTTTTTAATGTTTATAACACCATCAACAAACAACCCACTGTAGATTGTCTTTATAACTGATGTCTAATCCCCAAACAATGTGGATAGTGGAAGCAAAAATTGCTAGAAAAATAAAGGGATAAATAGACTTATCCACATAATAACACATTGTGGATAACTATGAATTGTGGATGTGGATAATTTTGTAGATAGAATGAATTATACACATATGAGCACGATAGTTTTCCACAAAAATATACATTCTTCTATCAACAATCTTTTTCTGGGCAATATACAAGTGATTATATGTTGATAACTTTGCGAAAATAACACTTTGTTATGAAAGTGACAAAGTTCTATTGACAATATAGTTAGTCAGAGCTAACATACTAATACTAGCTTCGGCTACAAGTAAGGAGAATCATGATGCCCTTAAGTTTTGCAAACATTGGTGATGTAAATACTGTAAAGAAAATTAGCGGAACAACTGCTCAAAGACAACACCTCAATGACCTAGGTTTTGTTCAAGGTGCAGATGTATCGGTAATATCTAAAGTAAAGGGTAATGTCATTGTACTAGTCAAAGATAGTCGTATTGCCATATCTAAAGAGCTAGCGATGAAAATCATGGTCTAGAAAGGGAGAAGAATGCGAAAACTGAACGAAGTCCGTGTCGGAGAGACAGTGACCGTTACTAAGGTCGGTGGTGAGGGTGCTACTAAGCGTCGCATCATGGATATGGG